>JAHITG010000232.1 GCA_018817865.1 Spirochaetota bacterium | reverse complement strand
GTTGTTTTTGAGACAAGGTGTTCACTCTTGGGATAATAATAATTATCATCCAGCCACTGCAGCCTCGAGAAACGATACCCGGGATTATCCGGGGGAGAATAAAATGTTTCTATACCTGAAACATTATAGTATGCATTTTTATCACTCATCGGAGCACCAAAAAGATACCAGCCGGTAACTTTAAACTGCACCGTATCATCCAGAATGTACTTCCTGTCCTCACACCAGATCCTTACATCAAACTGAACGGGTTGAAATACTTCTACCCTGAAAGAATTGTAAATATTCACTTTACCGACCATCGGCTGTAAATCCCTTTCTTCCTGCGGCTTGATCTTTGACTTTATATCCTTTTTCTCCTTTTCAAAGACTGTTATTGAATAATAACCTGTTGGGGAATCCTCAGGTATTGTATACTTCAAAGAGAAGGTTCCGAATTCGTTAAAATTTACTGTCCCTTTTTTGATCTCATTGTACCTGGAATCTTTAATAGAATAATCAAGTGTTTTAACAGGACAGATCTTCCAGTCACCCTTTACCTTTTCCCTCAGGACCCCTTTAAAATAGACGATCTCTCCGGGCCGGTATAATCCCCGCTCAGTTGTGATGGATCCCTGGTAATACGGGTAATCCGCATCCGGATAGGACCAGACACCGAACCGCCAGGAATCAACACCGGTACCCCATTCATTATTAATAAAAGTTTCATCCTCCCCTTTTCTCACGAATGCCCATTGCCGTACGGCCTGATATGAATACTTCTTTAAATTAAAGTTAAGCCAGCCCGGTGATCTGGCAATTCCGTTCTGATCGGTTTTACCGTTCCATAAAATTGTATTAAAATCATCACGGATCTGGATATCCGCATTTTTAATTGGTACGGCATTTTTAAGATCCGTTACGAAAATAAGATTTCCTTCGGCTGAGAATTTTCCGGTGATACCTAATCCGGTAACCTGTACAAATGTATTGATATCCCTCCTTTCAAAATGGTGTATCCCTGAGAGCTGGAGGTCCAGATAACCGTATTTCTTTTTCTCCATAAAAGAAGAAAGATGCACCGGAACGATCTCCATCTTGTTCTTTCCCACTTTAGGGAGCCAGTCTGTGGAATATCGATGGACATAATTCTTTTTAAATTTTTCTACATGTTTGTATGTGTGTTTTGTATTATAGGGAATATAAAAATAATTTTTTGAAAGAAGATAAGGGATCACTTCATCTCTCGTTAATACACTGCTGGAGACATCGATGGTTTCGGGATTAATAAGTGTGATCGGTATTTTTCGTCCCTCATAAGCTTCGACCACCCCCATTCCGCCCGGCATGTATATACCCGGGAGAAATGACCCCACATTTACATCGAGATGAATATCTTCTCCCAGTGCCTGGCCGAAAATGTCTTTCAGGTCTTTGCTGATCGTCACCTTGTAGCTTGTTTCAGGCTTATACTCCAGAGAGAGGCAGAATTTATGAGTATTCCATGTTGAATCCTCAAATGATTCATGGGGAAGTTTAATAACAGGAGAGAATGTAAGATGCTTGTACAGTTCCCTATACTCTACCGGGTTAGTAAAGAGCAGAGAGAGGACGTCACAGTACCTGTAGTCCATGGGCATAATATCCTGAAGAGTCTCTCCGGTATAGCTGAACCTGTAATAGGTATTAAAGTAGAAGCTGGTGGATTTTTTCATTCCAAGATGCCCTTCAATTGCCGGTAATCCTGCTTTCAGAATAATGACGATCTTCGAGTCCTTTTTAAATTCCCTGTCAGGAACCAGAACCAGCACTTTTCTGACATCATACCCGCTCCTCTCCCATGTAGATAATTCATTTGTATTAATATATCTGATACTGAAACTCCGGTTGATCCCGTTCTCATTAATAATGATATATTTATCTATATCATCCTTTTTCATTGGAATATCAAAATAGAGGCGTACAGGTTCGTCCAGCCGGACCCACTTCTGCATGTTATAGGGATCGGACCTGTTGAATCCCGGACGTTTCGTATCAAAACTCCAGGTATAATCTTCCTGCAGTTCTTTTTTACTGACTGACCGCAATCCTTTCTTAACAGAAGCATTTATCCTTGTATTTTTAGGAAACGCAGTTTCAGGATAGAATGCAACGGTCTTGGTACCCAGCCATTTAAAAGTTCCTTTTGTGTTATAACTTAAGGTTATTGGACCTTCAGTAAGGGGTTTTCCCAGTTTAGACAACGGAACAACTGCTTCGCTGAAAGTCACGGTAATGGCGTCTGATTCCCTGACTCCTTCCGTGCCTCCGGAAGGGGATACAGCAATAACCTTCAATTCCTTTTCAGTTGTTTTAGACTTGGAAAAAATAGTATCCGCAAAAAGACTGAATGAAAGAATTAGAAAAATCGTTACAAAGAGATGTTTAAAATAAGAACGATGAACCATATGATCCCTCCTCTATCTGGGTTATTGGATTATCAGCTTATGGTTTATTGGCAGTATGTACATGATAAATATTAATAATTAAAAATGGTTTGTCAATTTCTTCTTGAAGTTGAAAAAGATTTAATTCGAAGAAATGCTTGACTCTTGTTCTGATTTTATTATTATAAGAATAGATTTTAAGTATAAGGGGATAATCATGGATAAACGTCAGAATATCAGGTTCGACCCGGATGAAAACTCTCTTTTGGAATTATTCAAAAAAGGTTCCCCCAATAAACCCAACAGGATCGTAGGCCTTGTGCGGGATGAATCTTACCATGGCTGCGGTGCTATCTTCCGTAAAAATTTTCCCTTTAAAAAAGGCGATAAGGTCATGGCCAATGTAGGGAAGTTAACCAATCTGAAAGCAGAGATCGTCTGGGTCACCGATGTGGATGAAGTCTTTGTGAAGGTAGGAGTCTTTCTATCCTGATCGTATTATAAAGATCATTTAATTTTATTTATAATAATTTCTTGCCTTTAGTTTTTTTTCGAACTTCTTTTACAAATTTTTCTGCCTTATCAATTCCTTCTTTCAATTCTTTTGCACGCTGAATCTTATCATCCAGGGCGGATACAGACTGCTTCTTTTTGTCTTGATCCTTTTCTTTAACTTTATCTGAACGTAAATTATCTATAATTTTATTCTTATCTTTTTGAAGTCTTTCTTCCTTGAATTGAGCAGTGATATCATCCTTGATTTCCTTAGTCTCTTTAGCTGATTGCTGTATTTTTTGTATTTTACTATTTAGTTTATCTTCCTTTACATTTTCCTTTACTTCTTCTTGTACCACCTTTTTCACTTCTTCCAGATCTTCTTTTTTTATTGGACTCTGTTTTAAAGCACTTTTTATCTTATCCAGCTGTTCTTCCATTGTATTCAATTCATGAGTATATGCTCTTCTCTTTATGGTATATGTATGGCTGAGCTGATCGAATATCTTGTTCAGGACAGAAACATCTTCATTCATAAGAATAGTTCCGTGTTTTGTTGAATCCATGATCCAATTCAGAAGTAATGCAAACTGATTAGGAGATAACTCCAGTTTATCACCGGCATCCTTTATTTTATTATAAAGGATCTGTTCTTCGGGAATTGTGACATCTCCGTCTCCCCAGTGAGACTTTTCATACATGGTATATTCAGCATGCTGAAGCAATCTTCCTCTTTCAATATCATTGATCTTTATCTCAATCATTTAACTGCCTAAGTAGTAAAAGAACCGGGACATTGTACCTGTCCCGGTTCTTTTGGTTCTATTTATTCATTTTCCCAGTTCAACTTTTCTTTTTTCACTTTATTTGTCTGTTTAGAAACATCCTTTCCCCTGACCCCTGCAACAGCTGTAGGTCCGTCCGTAGCAGCTTTATCTTTTTTAAATAATCTATTTAAAAAAGATCTTGAAGAATTCTTCTTTTTTAAAAGATCACTCAATCCTATTGTCTTCTCTCCTTTGATCAGTACTTCCTTTTTCTCTGAAAATCTGATCTTTACTACAGATTTTTTTTCCGCTTTTATAATATCATCTGATTTGACCTTCATATTCAGTTTCAGGCGGGACCAGCCATTTTTCTCTTTCACAAATGCTTTTCCTTTAAGATAAGAGACTTTACCTGTAACGACTATAACAGATTTTTTATCTTTTTCCGCAGATAAAACCCCATTAATTGACAGCACCATCAAACTGATAATAAGTACAGAAATTACTTTTTTAATTGTCATTTCAAACACTCCTTTATTTTGCATCCAGCAACTGCTGTGCTTTTTTCAGATTCGCTTTGACACCCGGTTTATCGGGTTTCAACCGTAATGCTCTTTTATAATATTCAATGGCCTTTTTATATTGAGCATTCAGCAGATATATATTCCCCAGGTTATTAATAGAAGAAAAATTGTCTTTCTTTAACGTCAGAGCCTGCAGGAAATACTTCTCTGCTATGGAGTTCAAATTATTCCTGGCATAAAAGATCCCCAGCTGATTATGAAAAGCCGCTACCTGGGGGAACTGTTCCAGCTTCTTCTTCATCATGCTGAATTCCGGTGAATAAAAACTTAAGATCTTTTCAATGTCGTCCTGATACCGTTTGTTTATCTTCTTCCACTCCGGCAATTTCACATTAATATCTTCGTCCGGTTGAGAGGAGGGAAATTTCTTCCATGCTTCCGTTACAAAAACAATACGTACATCATCTTCGCTGATCGACCCGCCGGCTACAGCTTCAGACCACTTCTGGAGGGACTCCTGTCCTTCTTTCAAGGCATCGATAAAAGACCTTCCGATCATGGTCGTTTCCACGGCAAGCCATGCATCGCCACCCACATCTATAAAATAATCCCGTGAACCTAAAAGTCTTCCCGCTTCAGAAGACGATATACCCAGATAGAACATCATGTAAATATGCCCGGGTACATCAATGAAAGCACAGGGAATACCGATATTGGCAAGACAGGAGGAATACAGGACCGTCAGGTCATCACAGTCACCGGTTTTGGTCTTCATGGTCTCGACCGGGAACTGGACATAATCGATCACATCCTTCTTCTTTGAGACTTCAGCAAAAGGAGTATCCGGATCAACAACGTAGGTCATACCGTATTCACCTAATGCAACGAAAAGAAGAAGGGCATAATAGTAATTATCACTGATAAACTCATCCTCCAGATCCTGCTGAGATTTCAACTGCATGACACCTCTTGTGAATTCCTTTATATTCTCATCCTGCGGTGTAACAAAGACCGCCAGCTTCTCCAGATTCTCCCAGATAAATGCATTCCTGCTGTATAGCATAAACTGCTTGGTGTGTTCGTCCACCATCTTCTGCTTCTCTTTCTCATAGGTAATGATGATCTTGCCTGTTGCAGCACCGTCGCCCGTTCTATCCAGGATCTGATTATTGAATACCATTGGTAATATAACTTCTGTCTCTTTCTCCCCTTTCAAGACCATTGACTTTTCTGTGGGGGAATCCATGTAACCGCTGAGGTAAAAACCTATCTTTGCCTTCAGGGGTTTCTTAGTCTTATTCTTGACCTTTACAGTTATCATGTCCTTCCCGGAATATGATTTATATTGGGATGCAAAAACATCCGAGATCTGAATGTCCAGGACATCGACCAGGTAAGCCTCATATCCAAACCGGTATGTTGCCGAGACATTATGCGACAATTTAAAGGCCGGATGATAATTCAGGGCATAATCAACCTGAAGGAAATCATACTTTATTCCCAATCCTCCGCCAAATACGAACGGTTCGGATGAACTGAGGAGCTCTTTCTGAGCACCTCCCCGCAAAGCCAGCATATTAAAGAACCAGTGTTCAACACCCAGGTGAACCATATCATCTAAGGTCAACTCGATCGTATTATCTTTAATAATGCTGTATGCTGCACCCAGTTTTACAGCAGGGGACATAAAAGAGGCATATTCACTGTTATCATAGAACATAACAGCTGTAAATACATTGTTAATTAAAAGCCCCATCCGGAACTGAGAGGAGAATATATATTGAATTCCGATGTCCATTCCAAATCCATGGCCTTTCCGCTCAACAGAACCGTCATAATAGGTCCCCATGTTATAATACTTCAGACTGGTGCCGGCGCGAAACTCTTCACTGAACTTCATGGCAAAGGCAGCACTGACCCTCTCTTCATTGTACTCCAGTTCTGGTTTATTATTCCAGTTCAAAGAGGGGTCATCACTGTATCCTATGTGCAACCAGTCAACAGCGATTACATATTTCTTGCTTAAGGGGAAAGCAACGGCACCGTAAAAGTTGTTGAATCCCACATCAAGATCGCGAGACCATATAGGATTTAATGGAACTGAAAAAGTAAGTTCATTGTTTTTAAGGAATGCAAGGCCTGCCGGGTTCCATCCTATTGAAGTGACATCATCCGCCATTGCCACATAAGCACCGTTCAAGGCCAGAGGCCTGGTCCCGACCAGTACCTCTTCCTGGGAAACCACCGGTACTCGGGTATAACCATTCGAGCTCATCAAGAGGAGTAAAATAAAAATTATCATAAAAGATCTCTTCATCTCTAATCCATTACCACCATGGTCTTGGTCTTATTCACTGTTTTGCCGGATTCGTCTGTTATTGAGATCAGGATCACATACATTCTGTTATGCACTTTATCAGAATCTTTATCCTTACCGTCCCATTGTGCCAGATTAATACCGGATACGATATCCATGTCAGTCTTAACCTCTTTCACAAGCCGTCCGGCCAGATTATATATCTTCACATCTGCTTTTCCGGATGCCTTCAATTTTACATTAAAGGAGATATCAACGGTCTCATCATCACTGGGGGAAAATACCCTCGGGTAGGTATTGATCTCGGTTATCTCCAGGTCATCATCATAGACATTGTTATCTTCCAGAAGAGCAAATGTAGAAAAATGCTTGACCGTAGCCTGTACTTTTTTATTGACCTGATCGACCGTTCCGCCTATCCTTTCATATTTACCGCTTTTTTTATCATAATAGAATAATGCCAGCTTGGATGCATACAGGGGCGGTTGAAAATCAGCCCCGGTTGCAGGATCATCCACTATGCCATTGTTATCAGCATCAGGATATGTCAGGAAGACCGTTACCGCTTTATTAAAGACAAGGCCTGAAGGTTCGAATATAAATCCGAGTTTCGCGGATCTGGTCATAGGATCTGCCGGTGCGGGTGTATTGGAAGTCTTTGATACGGAAATGGCCGTATCCGAACGGAGAGCGTTTTTCGGTACACGTAACCTGATGGACCCGTCGCTGGACTCCAGTATCCCGCCTGCAGCGGAAAGGATCCTGGTAGCCCGGAAGCTCCAAGTATAAGAAGAGCTGAGAGAGATCCCGCCCATATCTTCAAATTTGGAGAATACGGTGGCCGTGTATTTAGCCAACCCGTCCAGGGGACTTTTCGGCTGGAAGATCAGCATGTTATTCTGCATATCATAGATCAGATCGCCGTTAATAACGGTATCACCCTGCTTCAGCTCGAAGATACCCTCCTGGAGCATATTCACATTCATGGTCTTGTTGAAATTCACTGCGATCGTCTGCGTAGGATTAAAAAAATCATCCCCCTCAGCAGGTGAAGTTGACAGGACCTTCGGGAGGACCGTATCCTGTGTAATAAAATACCAGGAATAGGGATACGGTACTGATTCTGAAATGATCGGTTTTTTTAAGGTTACAATATATAGCGTACTGCCGTCTAAAGGACTGTACGGAGTAAAGGTCACTGTTCTGTTAGTCGGATTGAATTTTGAGCAGGTACCGGAGACTTTGTTGCCCATCAGGTCCTGGATATAAAAATTATCATCATTGAAATTGGTCACACTGCTCATATCAACACTATAAGTTACCTTTATAACTGTATTTGTGGCTACATCCTCGAACTTGGGAAAATGGTCCTCGATGGTTGTGGGAAGGCCTTTCTCCGCACTGAAATTCCAGATGAAATTCTTGCCCAGCTTATTACCCAGAACATCCTTAAAAGCAGCTTCGATCTGAGGAACATGAACGCTGTTAAACGCCAGGTTATCCGTAGGATCAAAGATCAGACTCTTTACAATATTCTTATACTTAAGGTTCCCGGAGAGTTCATTCTGTCCGTAAAAGACCCTCATGGTCCCGTCCCGCATGGTATTAACATTCATATAACGGGAGAAGCCCGCGATCACGGGAGAATTAGCAGGTGCACCTAAAGTATTGTTTGTCGGGTAGACCACCTCCACAGTGGGAGCTGAAGTATCAACTCCTTTCAAATTCAAGGTGATGGTCTCTGATTTTACCGGATAAAAATTATCTTTAACAACAAGCCGAACCGTATACAGCCCGCTGGGCAGTCCGGCCGTATCCCATGTATATAGCGTTCCGACCGGCGGTACAGGCGTATTATTGGAATAAGCTGCCACAAGATTATTTGACGGATCTCTTATAAAAATTCCATACCATTTGAAATCATAATCATAGGCTGCGCCATACAGGGAGACTGTACCAGATACTTCAGCGCCGTCCTGAGGAGAGGTGATAAAACAATTCGGTTCGCCGTTGATATGGAAATCCGCTTTCATGTAATAGATAAAAGCAGCATGCTGGACCTTGCCAGTCTTCTGATATGAAGGATAAACAACAGTTCTCATGACAAACCGGGATCCTTCTATAGCGTCTGCAAGGGCATTCCAGCTGATAGTCTTGTTGGTATAGCCTCCCGGAGAGGTCTTCATGTAAAAAGAAGAAGAAAGCGGTCCGGGAGTAAAATCAGCCCCGGTAGAACTTACTGTAGCATCCTTCCATGATGTTCCATCCAGCAAAGAAACTTGAAATCTCACCAGGACATTGGCATTAACCCCGTCCCCCTGGTGATCATACCCGATATAATTAAATAAAATATTCGCCAAGTTTGTCGGCCCACCACCGTCAGAATGGTCCTGTTCTATATAAGAAGGCGTATTAGGAAGATAGTTAGTGCCTCTGTAATTATCCGAGTACCTGCCACGGTATGCCCTGTTTGGATAATAGGTTCCGCCGTCACTGCCCCCGGCTAAAAAGACATCAATGTCCGTGTCCCCGTCAAAGTCAGACAGAACGATACCGGTATCAACCGCATCACCTGCAGGGGTACTCCATATCATATCATTTGCCGTGGTTCCCAGGCCGGTTCCTTTATTCCTCATTATGTAGGAATACATCCCCAGTTCCTCATTGGCCACACCCAGGTCCAGGTCCCCGTCATTGTCTATATCCATGAACCTGGCAGCCTTTCCCCTCTCCAGGGTTGGAGACTGCCACATGGGTGAGGCAGAAAAGACCCCGTTATTATTGCCATATATGTAGGTAAAACTGGCTGAATTTACCCGTGCAATATCCAGGTCACCGTCTCCGTCCACGTCCCCCAGGTCGCCCCCCCTAGTACTAGCTACTTCAGGATATTGTGAAGTCATCTCATCAAAGACCCCCTGGCCCTTGTTATAACAGACCCAGTCAGGGCCCCCGGCAAAGCCGATAATATCATTATCCCCGTCCTTGTCAATATCCTCGATCATGATCTTGCTCGCCGGAACATAGAGAAGGGTCCCGGCAAAATCCATGGGCGGAAGTGCAGTGGCATTGGTAAAGAATCCGGGTGATGAAGAGAGGTTCAATAGTACATAATTATTCTGATTTGAATCAGTAGCTCCTCCGCCGCCGTTGGTCTTTTGAGTGGAATAGACCAGGTCAGGTGCACCGTCACCGTTCACATCTCCGATAGCAGCACACTGCATCAGATAGCCGTTCGTATGCGAATGGACCCGGTTGGACCAGCAGAGTTCAAAGCTGTCATTCCCTCCATTACTGGTATTAGTGAAGGCATAGATCATTCCATTTCTTGCTCCAATGACAAAATCAGGCAGGTCCTCAAAGGTCAGTGAACCGTTGATATCCCCTTTGGCCGCGGCTGAAATGCCGGCCGGGATATTGGTCGAATAGTTGGTCTTGAACTGGCTGGACCCGCTCCATATTTCAGGACGGCCGATCACGATCCGGTCCCAGTACTGGATCAGGATATTATCTCTATTAAAGAAGAATGCATTATTGACTTCTTTCTGATTCGTTACGATCAGGGCAGGTGTAGTATCAATGACCGGGAGTTCGTTCTCATAGATCAGTGCAGTTACAAGGTCCAGGTCGCCGTCACTGTCAACATCCAGGAAATTGGGATAGACATCACCCGCATTGATCTGGAAATTATTCACCTTGACAAGTGTTCCCTGAACATTGGTATATACATAGGATGAAGAACCCCAATCCTGGCCCCATAGGACAACCACTTCCGGGTAATTATCCCTGTTAATGTCGGCCAAGTCCAGTGATGCCGGGATGTATTTGCCGGACTCTCCGATTTGAATCCTGGAAAGAGTCTGTTTAAAATTGAATGTGCCGCTGCCTGTATTTGTCAGAACATACACTACATTGGTGTAGCGATTTGCCCCCAAAGTACCTCCTATCAGAAGATCGAAAAAGCCGTCCTTATTGATATCCCCGATCTCAACACATGTTGAATGATAAGAATTAGGATTTGTAGACGCAGTAATAATACTGAATCCATTTAGAAGATACAATTTATTCAACCCCCCTGTTCCATTAGCCAGACCGTTCGCGCAGGCCAGGTCCAGGTTCCCGTCATTATTCAGGTCCCCGGCTGATATATCCAGGGTAAAATTAGTTCCTGGAATCACCAGGTTTGGCGGGGAATTATCCGCAGCTAGTGTTCCGAACTTTCCATTCCCGTCTCCTTTAAAGAGCCAGTTATTATTGCTGAAATTGGCCACTGCCAGATCCAGTTTCCCGTCATTGTCAAAATCTCCCAGAAGAACATCCTCCACCTGAGAGTTATTGGTAAAGGTCCATGAGGGATTGTTCACATCAATACTGCCGTAATTATTGAGAAAGACAACCAGCTTTCTGTTCTTCTGATTCATCACAAGGTCTGGAAATCCGTTCCCGTCCACATCGCCCTCAGCAATGGCATTAGCACCGTCACCCGCATCCCCGAATCCCCAGAAAGTATTAATAATAAATGTCCCGTTATCATTTTCCAGGAGGAATCCGTAGGCGATCTCACCGGACTCGTCAATGATGGCGAGATCCAGGTCACCGTCCAGGTCATAATCAAAGGCCACATTCTTATTTCCCTCAATGGGAAGACTCTGGCTGGGAAAATCACTTAAAGGAAATGAAAACAAGGTTGAGTTTATGAATAAAATGATCCCGATAATAATAGTCTTTTTTAAACTGATCATAATTTTTTACAAAATCCCTGTCTATATAGAATATAATATTATTTTGATATGTCAATAAAAAAATAGTTGGGGTGTCCGGGTTTGTAATCGTACAATCTCGGGAGTCAGCCCTTGAGAATATATTAATTTGGGGTCAAACCTTGAAAAAGTTAAAACTCGGGGGTCAGACCTTGAAAAAGTTAAAACTCGGGGGTCAGACCTT
>JAHITG010000231.1 GCA_018817865.1 Spirochaetota bacterium | reverse complement strand
GATCGTATTAGGAGGGGGCCCCATCGGCATGGAGCTGGGCCAGGGATTTTGTCATCTGGGTTCTAAAGTAAGTATCGTAGACCAGAATGCTGATTTGTTCGTAAAGGATGATCCTGAAGTAGGGCCGTTAATGAAGAAGAAGCTTACTTCTGACGGGATCAACTTTTTATTGTCCTCAAAGATCATTGAAGTAAAGAAGCAGGGAAAGAATATTATTGTTGTGATCGAACAGGCAGGTAAGAAAAAACAGTTAAGTGGTGACCAGGTTCTGGTGGCTTTGGGCCGGAGGCCAGGAACAGATTCTCTAGGACTGGAAAACATCGGTATTGCCCTTAATAAAAGAGGATACATCCTTACTAATAAAAAATTACAGACAAACATAAAGAATATTTATGCATGCGGTGATGTTACCGGCCCGTTTCAGTTTACCCATATGGCAGGTTACCAGGCAGGAATTGTTGTCCGAAATGTGATCTTTAAGATGGGTGCTGTTGTCGATTATTCCGTAGTGCCCTGGACCACATATACCCGGCCTGAAGTCGCGCATGTGGGATACACTGAACCATGGGCTAAATCAGCAGGCATCTTTAAGAGTTCAGTGATCTATGACCTGAAGGGAGTGGACAGGGCAAGGGCTGAGAATGAAAAGATCGGATTTGTCAAGTTCATCCTTGGTAAAAAAGGACGGCTTATCGGTTCCACTTTCGTAGGTGAAAAAGCCGGGGAGATGATCCCGCTGACCACTCTGGCCATAAAGAATAAGATGAAGCCGGGTGTATTCATGAATATGATCTTCTCTTATCCCACCGAGGCAGAGGTCTTTAAATTCGCGGCAGTAGAGATGATCAAAAATTCCTTTAAAGGCTGGATGAAAAAGATCATCCAGGTAGTATTCCTGCGGTAATATCTGACACTTGAAATAAGATTAATATTATATTGATCTGAAACATTGAAGGAGACCATAATAATGAAATATTTTACCTGGCGTGCCGTCATGGGTATAAGTCTTGTTTTCAGCGCGCTTATACTTTTTGCAGTCCATTATCTGATATTCCACGATCTGCATCATATTATGATCTATACGGTCCATGATATTGCCTTTCTTCCCCTTGAAGTTCTTCTGGTTACACTTATTCTTCATCATTTTCTTGAAAAAAGAGAGAAGCGGTCCATGCTGAAGAAGATGAATATGATGATCGGAACGTTCTTTAACGAAGCAGGCGGGAACTTTTTAAAGTCTCTCAGCCAGTGTGATCCAGATCTGAACAGGCTTAGTCTTAAATTGAGGATAGAGATGAACTGGAATGAAAAAAAGTTCCAGGAGATAATTGAGAGTTTTTCCGCACAAGATTTTAAGATCAGTTTCAGTCTTAAAATAGTGAAGCAGTTAAAGGTCCAGTTACAGCAGAAGAGGAATTTTCTCCTGGGATTGTTGCAGAATCCGAACCTGCTGGAACATGAATCCTTTACGGACCTACTCTGGGCTGTCTTTCACCTTCTGGATGAACTGGCAAATCGAAAAACCATCTTTAATCTTCCTTTAACTGACAAACAGCATCTTGAAGGTGACATGAAGCGTGCCTATAATCTCCTGGTAAAAGAGTGGCTCAGGTATATGCTCCATTTAAAGCAGGATTACCCTTATCTGTATTCCCTGGCTGTTCGGACCAATCCTTTTAACACAGGGGCTTCTGTTATAATAAAAGGTAAATAGATTATTTCGTTAGTTCCTTTATTTTACTGAGGACTTCACTTGCATGATCGGGGACCTGAACCTTCCTCCATATATAGACGATCTTTCCCGTATCATCTATGAGAAAAGTGCTCCGCTCCACTCCATAATATTCTTTGCCGTACATCTTTTTCTGTTTCCACACTCCATACTTTTGTAAAGCATCCTTTTCCGGGTCGCTCAGAAGGATGATCTTCAGATCGTGTTTTTTACTGAAGTTCATGTGGCTGGCGCAGGAATCAGGGCTTATACCGATGATCTCTGTATTCTTGGAGGTATAGTCTTGAATGCTTCTGGAAAAATTTATTGCCTCAAGTGTACAGCCTGAGGTGTCGTCCTTCGGATAAAAGTAGAGGACGATCCACTTTCCCTTGAGATCTTTTAAAGCG
>JAHITG010000230.1 GCA_018817865.1 Spirochaetota bacterium | reverse complement strand
GATTACAGACTCTTTATCCGCACTCTTTTTACAACAGATAAGCCTCAACTGGTCCTTTATTTTAACAAGAGCAACCGGGGAGTCCTTAAAAAAGTTCCCTCCTTTTATAATTATTTAAAGGATACAAAGCAGATCAACTCATGCATGGATAATCTCCTGGGTGGTATATATTTTGATGTTATGCAAAACGGTTTATGGCTGAAGAGCTGGGGCAGAAAACCTGAAAGCCCTGAAAAGATACATACCCGGCTTCGAATAATGCTGAAGGAAGCCCCGCGGATCATCCCTGTGTACGGTCACCGGTTTTTACTCATTGAACCGTGCAGATCTGATAATCCGATATTTTCAATTCATCAATCGGATATAATCTGTTACGGAGCCAACTTCAGACGGTATCTCCTGACGGAGCTGGCAGACCTTATCGGAATTGACAGTGAAAAAAGCTATTGGGCTTCCTTTAAAGAACTGCGTTCTCCTGTTGAAGATATCCCTTTCTGGGGTGAGCTGTATAAAAATAACATGGAACGAAGATAATTACCTGCTGATCATGGTCACTCTGAGGAGCCTCTCAAGATAGGACCCTTCCTCTCCTCCCTTCCCAAGCCAGATATCCGATACTATGACCCTGTTTATGATCCTGACCGCATTCTTATCCATCCCTTCTTCCTGATAAGAGGAGGTTGAATGAATAGCATAGGGAGTGTCGTTGACCATACCCAAATAAAGCATAATATGGCCATTCAACTGCAGTATTGTAAAGCCGCTCTTAGCTTTCTTAAATACTTCCAGCTTCTCTTCCTCCTTGATCTTTCCAGTAAACCGGGCCAGTGTTGTCCCGGCCTTTCCCTGAGAATAGGAATTACGGGGCATATTAATTCCAACCGTTGCAAATATCTGCTGAATAAATTTAGAACAGTCCTGTTCCCCGTACATACCACCCCAGCCATAAGGATCATTCATCATTTCAAAGGCCTGCTGAATGATGATCCTGGGAGTATATGGCAGATACCCTATATGAACATCTGTACTTTTAACATACGCTTTTTGGGGGATCATCTTTCCGTCTTTACTGCGCCTTGGAAGAAGGACCTGATAAACCTGAGAGCTGTATTTACCGTATAAAGGAAGCTTTACACCCATACGGATATAATCATAATGCTCCTTCAATCCCGGATCAAGATAAATATCACTTTTCGAACTGATGCTGACCACGAACCGGGATGATCCCATGATCGTCTTTAACCTGTCGATACTGCAAAAAGCTATATTTTCGGAGAGCATCCACCCGCTGCTCCAGGGGCCGATCACATATACCCATTTATTATCCCCTGTTTTGTGAAGTATGGCCAGGGGAGTACCTATATCATAAGCGCTGTTCTGCAGTTTGTCATAATATGTGTTTTCCGGATCAGGATGTAATCTCTCTGTTGTCGGAAAGACACGCTGGTGGGCATAATAAGTGACAAACCCGAACCGGACCCGGACATTGGACCGGATACTTTCAAGATCCATATACTTTTCCATATCTTCATAGAATTTTCTTCCTGCTTTTTTACCGGTCCCCATAAGATAGAGTTTCTTCTCCTTATACTGTTTTAAATGTTCTATAAGATTTTCCTTAAAGCGTACTCCGGATATTTCGGAAGAAAATCCGGAAACATCCCGAACGACCTTTAATTTATCCATTATATATCGATTTATCTTTCTGATGCCCTTTTCATCCAGAATAAGCCTGTCGGGATAAGGATGCCGGCTGATCCAGAATCCGGGAGTCTTCATCCTTCTTTCCGTACCGGGTAAAAGAACCGGACTGGCATAATAGACCTTTCTTGATGAACAGGAAATTAACAATAAAATAATTGACAATATGATCAATACCTGATTGGATGATCTATATAAAAAATTCTTTGTATTCATTTTTATCCTCACCTTAAAACAATCTGCAATAATATACCTGTTCATTTTAATTTGTCAACAGACCGGTCAGACCCTGTAGAAACAAATACAGAATGTCACACTTAATGTCTAATACAAAATGTCACTTTGTTCTCCAACAGTTATATTGTTTTAACTCAACTATTGGAGAAAGAGATGGAAAAATATCTAATTACAGAGGAAGACATGAAAAGGTT
>JAHITG010000229.1 GCA_018817865.1 Spirochaetota bacterium | reverse complement strand
TCGCTGTTGGTGTTCTGCGATTCCAGGATGCTCTCCTTGCCCTTGCTGAGGCGGTAGAGGGTCACGGGCACATCATTAAACGGCGTTCCGCTCTTGAAGACATCCAGGTTCAGGATCACGCATTTTTTCTTACCGTGCAGGAGCTCCCCCCGGATGCGGACCTTCTTCTCGGAAAGCTCGAATACGGCCATCTCCTCTTTAATGGAGGAGTCCCTGTAAGCCGGGGCCGGGACGATCTGCACTCTGATCCCGGGCACGGAGGCGATGATCTCGAACCCCCTGTCAATGAGCCTGAGGATGAACGGCTTTGGCGCTTTTGAGGGAAGGATCGCCTTTGCTCTCTGTGAAAGTTCCTCCGGCACTTCCGTGCCTTCCGGGGCCTCGTCCGGGGTCCCTGCCAGAAGCGCCAGTGCCTCCATGCAGGTCGGGCACTGATTGATGTGCCTTATTACTTTTCCCCTTTGCGCGCCTTTCAGCGAGCCGGTGAAAAAATCATATATGGTATCTTCGTCAGGGCATTCTGTTGTGCTCGTGTCACGGCTTTTCAGTGCAAAGAAGCTCTGTAATTTTCTCTCTTTCTTATCCATCTTCAAGCACCCCCTTTAATCTTTCTTTGGCCCGGCTGATGATCGAGCCGATAGTGCCTATTGGCCTGCCCGTCATCCTGCTGAGCTGTTCCAGCTTTATATTGTAATAAAAATGCTGAACCATCATAAATTGCTCCTCTTCAGGGAGCTCTGATACGGCCTTGTTCAGCCGGTTGATCTCATCCTTTGAAAGGGCCTCCGCCTCCACATCTATATCTGACGGTATGAGGTCAGCCATTATTGCGCCATCCTCACCCACCGGGTCTTCCAGGGAGATATCCCTCTTCCGGGTATTGGCCCTTCTCAGAAAGTCCTGCACCGTGCGGACGGCCGTGATCTTGAGCCAGCCGGGGAACTTTTCAGGGGCATTCAATGTACCCAGCTTCTCCACGACCTTCAGCCAGACCGTGCAGAAGATCTCTTCTGCATCCTCCTGCGCTGCCCTGCCCTGGCGCCCCTTCTGCGCCAGGGTATTCAGGATCCAGTAATAGATCATCTTTTCGTACTTTATATACAGTTCATTCCAGGCCTTTTCATCATTCCGGATGCATCTTTTTACAAGGCCTGCTGTCTCTTCGATATCTGGCATTTAATAAAAATACCAAAAATGAAACGATTGTCAATCCCTTTTCCGTTCTATATGGGGCAATGTTAATAAATCTTATAATACCTGTTAAGAAAGATCTAAATTGATCTGATGATCTTATATCCCAAAAATAATCCGGATGAGATAACACAAAATAAGAAGATATAGAAATTAATGGTACCTGTTAAAGTGCCTATGACTATATATAAAAAAATTAATGCTCTTAGTGTTTCCATATATAAATAGACGCATAAAAAGGAAATTTTTTGAGATTTTTTTAAAAAAAATACAGGCCTGCGCGTCTGTTTATTATAGAGAGGTGGAAGTATGGAAGCGTCATTAAAAAAAACAAATACTTTGCATCACATCAGGGGGTTCTTCAGCTACCTCGCCTTCCCCGGCCTGAAAGCCGTAAGGATAACATTGAGAGTATTCCTGGTATTTACCATTATTGCCGGGACTCTCTTTTACTATGACCTTGGGGCCAGGGGCCTGGCAGTCTACCTTGCAATGGCGCTCTACTTCTGGATGCTTTCTGTCTTGATCATCATCATGGCACGGGACGACAGGAAGAGCTTCTCCAATATCTTCAAATGGTCTGTACTGCTCGGAGTTTGTTTTAATGGATTGCTGATAGTACCTGAAATCTATGAAAGCATAAAAATGAATCTGAAAGGCTCTCTTGGGAATATCTTTTATTATTCGATCATCATCTGCATCGGAACCGTGCTGGCGTATTTTGTCATCCGGGTCCTGTATATGTTTGACTGGGACCTGAGGGAAGACAACAAATTCCTGAGATCTGAAAGAAAGAAAGCCGGAAAGATAAACAGGATACACCTGTTCGGGGTCTACTTCCTTGACATAGCTATAATGGTTGGGACAATGATCTATATATCCGGGATCACCCATGTGTTTATCAGAAACGAACTTCTGAAAGAAGCGATCGGGAAGGCAGTGGAACTGATGGGTGAGGTTTGTGCGCTGATCATCCTTGTGATCTTTTTAAGAAGAAGATATCCAGAAATTTTAAAGACAATAAAATACCCCGGATTCAGGTGGATCAAGTGGAGTATTGTGATCGGGATCGTTATTTTCTTCATCACTGTTCTGATCAGACGGGGAAACTTTTATCTTACCACCGCCATTTTTAAGATACCGGAAGTGCTG
>JAHITG010000228.1 GCA_018817865.1 Spirochaetota bacterium | reverse complement strand
GCTCACGGCATCCATGGCCATTTCGGGTATCCCCCCTTTTAACGGATTTTTCAGCAAATTGATCATTATTATTGCCCTGGTCAAGGCACAGTACTACATTCTTGCGCTGATAGCCGTAGGAATAAGCATCGTTACACTGGCATATTTTCTTAAATTTCTAAGAATGACCTTTTTTGAAAAGATAAAATCTGATTGGCAAAATCTAAAAGAGTCTCCCGCAGGGATGTGCACAGCAATGATCATTCTTGCTGTTCTGTGCCTCTTGACATCAGCCCTCTTGATACCGGGTATATATGAAAAATTTCTTGCTCCTGCTGTTGAAGTCCTGATCAAAATGGGAGATTATTCCAAAAATATTTTAGGATAATGATATGAGATATATAGTATTCTTTTTAATATGTATGGTTGTCTGGGTGGCATTTACTTTCAACTTGTCCTTACAGTATATATCAATTGGTGCAGTCTTTTCTTTAATAACCACCATCTTTTTCGGTAAAAATTTCGTTCCCGGATGGAAGAAGTTCCTGAATCCCGTCAGATATTTCTGGGCGATCATATATATACCGATATTTTTATGGGAATGCATAAAAGCAAATTTTGATGTAGCATACAGGGTGATCCATCCCAGACTGCTTATTAACCCCGGAATTGTAAAAGTGAAGACAAAGATCAAAACGGATATCGGCAAGGTCATTCTTGCCAATTCCATAACAATGACGCCGGGGACATTGACCATCGACCTGATCGGAGATACACTGTATATCCACTGGATATACATATCAAGCAAAAATCCTGCTATATATTCGGAAAAGATTGCAGGAAGATTTGAAAAATATATAAAGAGGATATTTGATTAATATGATGCTATTAGAAATTTTTTTATTTATTTTAATAAACTTGAGTATATTCTGTCTGTACCGGATCATCAGAGGGCCCAGCATCGCAGACAGGATGGTAGCCATCGATATCCTGGGCATTATCGTGGTAGGAATAACCGTGATCCTGTCCATAAAAACAGGAAAGGGATTTTTTATAGATATCGGATTTGCATGGATGATCTTAAGCTTTATCGGGACACTGGCACTGGCAAAATATTTAACAGGAGCAAAATTAGATGAGTAGTATTGTCGGACTCTTTCTGGGCATAGGGATCTTTTTCAACCTCTTGGGCTGTATAGGGCTTTTAAGGATGCCGGATGTTTATAACCGGCTTCAAGCCGCTACAAAATGCGTCACTTTAGGGACCTGGAGCATCCTGTTCGCTCATTTCCTCCATTTTGGTTTTACCGCATCAGGGATCAAAGCTCTGATCGGGATCCCGTTACTGTTTTTAACCTCTACCGTGGCAGCGCATTCCCTGGCAAGGGGTTCTTATATATTCGGTATCAAATTATGGAAGAAGAGCGTAAAAGACGATTATAAAGGCAAAGTAAAAGTAAAAAAATAGACGGGACATGAAAATGAGATATCCAAAATTAAGAGAGATCAAAGAAGCACTGACATCGTTAGTCACCAGGCCTTATACGACCAAATTCCCATTCAAGCCTCATAAGCCGTTCAAGAAGTTCCGCGGTAAACCCGTGGTCAACGACGAAACATGCGTGGGATGCGAAGCCTGCGCCAGTGTCTGCCCGGCTGATGCCATCAAGATAAAGGACAGTAAAGCATCAAAGACAAGGGTGATCGAGCGGGACTACGGGCTCTGCATCTTCTGCGGGCAGTGCGAGGCGGTCTGCATCACGGATGAGCCTGCCGTCAAACTTTCCAATGAGATATATGAGATGACCGTCTTCAATAAAAAAGAGCTGATCGAGACCCAGAAAAAAGAGCTCCTTGTCTGCGAGGACTGCGGGACCATCATCGGGGCACGACAGCACCTGGAATATATCTACAAAAAGCTGGGGCCGTATGCCTTTTCACAGCAGACTGTCATGGCAAGGGCCATGGAGAACCTGAAGCTGATCAAGCAGAAGGACTCTTCCATTAAACTGCGGAAGGACGAGACCAAACGGAATGATTTCTTCTCCATCCTCTGCCCCACCTGCAAACGCAAAGTCCTCCTGAAGAATCTTACATAAAAAATGTAGGCACGGTTTTAACCGTGCTTGTATCCATGAGAAAGGTAGTCGCAGGCTTTAGCCTGCGTTTTATCTTATTACATTTATTTGTCATCCCCGCTCCCCAACATGTCATCCCAGTGATTTTAGTTTATCATCCCCGCTCCCCAAGAGGTCATCCCCGAATGCTTTAATCGGGGATCCATTTTTTTCTCTCCCCCCACCCAATCATGTGTTTTTCATTGCCTCATCTATGAGAAAAGTCAAGTAGTTTTTAATGCTGTTTCATACTTTTTCACAAATCGCCTGTACATATTCATCTTTAAGATATGATTTTTTGTGTTCCTGAACCGGTAATATTCTTTCTTCTTCAGCATATAATAAACAGCTACCAGTATCTTTCTGATCACTGCCATCCTGACCTTTCCGGCACCCTTTCCCTGTCTCTTCGATCCGTAAAATCTCCCGATATACGGATTCAAAGAAATGAAATGTGTTATGGCCTGGACCAGTAGAGGTGCCGATGTTTTCCTGCCGCATTTATTGGTCTTTCCAATGTGTACCGTCTCATTTGATGCATGTACTCTCGGAGCTGAGCGCAGATATGACGTGAACTGTTTTGCTGTTTTAAATCTGCTGATATCCGCATAATCAGAAATTAAGGCAATGGCAATAAAGGCACTTATTCCTGATACAGAAGTAATGATATCGATCTGGTCTTCGTATTCCCTGCCGTAATAAAGAATAGCCTCTTTGATCCTCTGTTTCTTCTTCTCCAACATGTCCAGCTCTTCATAGAGTATTTCAAGCTGTATTCTGTATTCGCAGGATAAATTCAGGCCCATAATCTCTTCTCTGTCTTTGCCGAAGATATTCCTGCCCCGATAAGAATAGAGATTGGATGTCAGAATAGACTTGATCCTGTTCTTGGTAGAAACGATCTGTTTGTTCAGATGTTTGTAGGTGGAGAACAGGGACCGCAGAGTCCTGATATTTGTATCAGGAACATAAACCACGGGGAGAAAATCTGATCTGCTCTCTACATGATATTTTAACATGCCTGATATCTTCGCTGCATCAACATGATCGGTCTTTTTCCCGGAGTCACAGATCAATCTGAACCTGATGGTATTCAGAACAAACACATCCTTCACCCTTTCTTTCAGCAGATCATAAAAAGCAAACGAATTCGTGGATGCTTCGAAAGCAACGTTGTCGGATGGAGAAAGATCCGACAGAAATTGATTCCTATCATCCGGGTCATGAAGAGAAAAGGCGGCTTTCCGGCTACTGTTATCAGGAGAACGAAAATCAGCCGTAATCCTGTTTGAGTGCAGATCAATACCGATATAATTCATACCACACCTCCAAAAATAATTTGACTAAAGCCAACCTTTAGGGTATAATGGCAATAAGGTGGTAACAGGTTAGTACCATTCATCTATTCGGGTTGACTGCCTGTGTCCAGGCAGTTCCCATTTTGTTGGTACGGAAGGCGGCTGCTAATCATTCTCACGGGCTTGATGTGAATCATCCCAGAGGCAACCACAGCACACATTCCCTGGCTATAGTCTATTACAGGGAATATATTAAAACCGCCTTTCGTTCCAACCTTTTTATTTCCTTACTTTTATCATAACATCATTCTCGCATTGAGCCGGCCCCAAAAAACTGGACAGAAAAACATTGATTTTAAAGTGGTTCTCTAATATACTTAATAAGGAGGATCACATGCCAAAAAGAATTAATGCGGCTTTAAAAACAAAGATAGC
>JAHITG010000227.1 GCA_018817865.1 Spirochaetota bacterium | reverse complement strand
GACATGCGTATTCAGCTTCTGTAACGATCTTAAAAGAGACGGTAATTTCTTACTTATAATGAACTGGCCCAATTTCTCAATTAAAAAGGTAAATATGACTGGTTTGCTCAATTTTTGTATTTCATGGATAACTTCATCAAGAAATAATTCCAACTTCTGCTTTTCAATTCCCGTAATACTTGTAAGCCCGTGTATCAGGTCTTCTCTAAAACTTAATACTTCCGTATTATCGGGTAACTTTTTATTGAATCCGGCCCGTACATAATAGAAAAAGATCTCTCCCATAAAATAGTTCACATTCCTGGAAAGGGATAATTTATGCCTTTCTGCATAAAACTTATTAATAATATCTTTGGGAAATTTCAGTATCTTTACCTGCTCGATGAACAGATCATTCTGCCACCTCTCGACCAATTTATCACCCAGAACAGCCCCATCCCAGTAATGAGTATTGACATAGAGAAAATATTTATACGGTTTAACTTTTTTAAGAGCTGCTTCCCTGTTTATAAATTCATACAGCCATTCCAGTTGTTCATCAAGCACATTACCGATATCTTCCTTCAGGATAAATTCTTTTCCTCCACCGGGCACATATACATAGCGGGCATACGGAGAGAGAAACTCTGATCCCTTTCTTATCTTCTTTTTATTGAAAAATGGAAATCCCCCCCTGGTAAAGACGGTCACCTTATACCCCAATTCATCAAGAGCCCTGGCATATTCATTCACATAAATGATCTGGCCTCCTGAATCAGGGGCCCCGCCGATGGGGATATCTACTCCTGCATAACCATGATTTGTAATAAGGCAGATATGCTCTCTTTTAGAACGGACGAAATCCGCTTCTGTTCCTCTTCCCATTTTTTCCCTTTTATTATTTATAACTCATGAATTGTAAAAATATTATCCAATTTTATTAAAAAATTACTTTATCAATACCTGAATCCCAGACCGATCATCAGGCCGGCAACCTGAAACTGAACGCTTCGATTCGGTTGAAGGAAATCATTAGTAATGATAGGATTCTTTGCGATCTTATACCGGAATTCCAGAAAGAATTCATTGATCTCTTCAATCACCTCAAAAGATACACCCAGGAATATATTTATATACGGTTTGAATATAAAGAATGTTTTTTCAAACTGTTCTTCATATGAGCTTCGCTCTTTTTCTACCAGCTCATTATAAGTATATATACCCATAAAACCACCCAATCCTGCCCCGGAATAAAGATCAAAAATCAAAAGAGAAAACGGCTGGATCCTGATATTGATCTCCAACGGAAAATGATAATTATTATACACCGCATAAAAAGCGCTGGTATGATCTTTGCCAAGATCAGAATCCATATCTACCAGGATCGATTCATCCTCATCACCGCTCCCGGCAAAATTAAATCCCACTCCCCACCCGATCCGTGTCTTCAGCATCGGTAAAAGATCGATAACCCAGTCAAAATTCAGCATAACATACAAAGGATCATTCCATGAATTAAAGGGTATCCGGTAAAAAAGGTTTTTACTCTCATCCTCTACCCCCTCAGAAAATTTAGTCTTGAAATTCCCGTACGGCAGAAGATAAAAGAAGCCTAAATTCACCATCCAGCTTGAGGGCTCTTCTTTAACCTCTTTTTTACTGTTAGTCTTAGCAGGGATCTCTACTCGTTCCTCTCCTTTCTCCCTTGACTTGTTTGTTTCAGGATCGGTCCCGATCACAGGCTGGTCCGTCAATTCATTAAAGTCTCTATCAGCCTTATTATCATTGGTCATAATAAGATTAGAAGGAGAAATAGTATCACGGTTGGGTGTTTCAATATTAGTTTGAGAAAAAAGAGTTCCTGAAAGAAGTATAACTAAAATTAAAGAAAAGATTGTTAACTGCTTCATAAAAAAATAATAGTAATGTTTATTATTATTTTGTCAAACATATTTTTTATTGAAATTCAAAATAAAAACATTAATTTACATGTGCCATTATTAAGGAGGAAAAATGTCCGTTAAAATTTCACAGAGGATGAAGCTGATCGACTCGTCAGGGATCCGAAAGGTCTTTGACCTGGCATCAAAAATGAAGGATCCGATCAACCTTTCGATCGGACAGCCGGATTTTGATACACCGGAAGATATAAAACAGAGTGCCATCCGCGCCATATCCGAAGGAAAGAATAAGTATACATTAACTCAAGGGTTAAAAGAACTGAATCAAAAATTGCTTGAGAAATACCGTTCACAGTATCCGAAAAATCCGCCTGAAAGCATCTTTATCTCATCCGGTGTTTCCGGAGGACTCCTCCTGGCATGCATGGCTTTGATCGATCCCGGTGATGAAGTCCTGATAAGCGACCCTTACTTTGTGATGTATAAACACCTGGTCAATCTGATGGGAGGAAAACCCGTCTTCTACGACCTGTATCCTGATTTTAAGATAAAAAGAGAGGCACTGGAAAAAAAGATAACGGACAGGACAAAGCTTATCATTATCAATTCCCCCAATAATCCGACCGGTATCGTCCATACCAGGGAAGAGATCAGAATTGTTGCTGAATTAGCTGAAGAGAACGATATCTTTATCATCAGTGACGAGATCTACGACAGTTATGTATACAACAACGATTACACCAGCATTCTTGATTTCACGAACAATGCCCTTGTCATGAAGGGTTTTTCAAAGAATTATTCCATTACGGGCTGGCGCATGGGAGCGGTCATGGGTCCTGATGAGGTCATCTCACAGATGATAACACTCCAGCAGTATACCTTTGTATGTGCACCGGCTCCCTTTCAATATGCCGTACTGGAGAACCTGGACTCTGACCTGACAAAATACAGAGATGAATATCAGAAGAAACGCGATACGATCTATGAAGGGCTGAAAGAAAAGTTTGATATTGTGAAACCGGAAGGGGCTTTCTATATCTTTCCGAAAGCTCCGGACGGAAAAGCATCTGAATTTGTTGAGAAAGCCATTGCAAAGAACCTCCTTATCATTCCGGGGAATGTCTTTTCCGAAAAAGATACTCATTTCAGGATCGCTTATACGGCAGATATTAAAACATTGCAGAGAGGAGCAGAAATATTAAACTCACTGGTTTGATCAAAAAGAGGAATCTATGGAAAAAATAAGAGTACGGTTTGCGCCGTCACCAACCGGGCATCTGCATATCGGCGGGGCCAGGACAGCATTATATAACTGGCTGATCGCCAGGCAGAAAAAAGGCCGGTTCATTCTGAGGATCGAAGATACCGATGTCGAACGTTCTACCGAGGAATCGATCCGGGCCATACTGGAAGGCATGAAATGGTTCGGCTTGGACTGGGATGAAGGCCCGGAAAAGGGCGGTGATCACGGCCCTTACCTTCAGTCACAGAGGAAAGAACTATATGCTGAAGCAATAAACAAATTACTCGATGAAAAGAAAGCCTACCAATGTTTCTGTACTCCCTCGGAACTTGATGCAAAAAAAGAAAAAGCAAGAACAAATAAAGGACAATACGCTTATGACGGCACCTGCCGTGATCTGCCGAAAGAAAAACTGACGAGTTCCTTGGAAGATGGAAAACCTTATGTTATCCGGTTAAAAAAAAGAGAAGATAAAGAGATCGTCTTTAAAGACCTTATCAAAGGTGAGATCAGGATCCATTCTGATACTATTGATGATTTTATTATCCGGAGGAGTGACGGGAATGTTGTGTATAACTTTGCCGTGGTCTGTGATGATGCCTTAATGAAGATCGATCATGTCATACGGGGAGACGATCATATCTCCAACACACCCAAGCAGATACTTCTATATGAAGCCCTCGGATATGATACACCATTCTTTGCTCATGTACCCATGATCCTGGGCGAAGACAAGACCAGGTTAAGCAAACGCCATGGCGCTACATCGATCTCCCAGTACAGAGATGACGGGTTCTTGCCGGAAGCGTTAAGAAATTACCTGGCCCGGCTGGGGTGGGGGTATGATGATTCCCAGGAAATATTCAGCACCGATGATCTGATCAAAAAATTCTCCATTGAAAAAGTCAGTAAAAATCCTGCCGTCTTTAATTATAAAAAACTGGAATGGCTCAACGGAGTTTATATACAGAACCTCTCTTTAGAGGCACGAACAGAAGCGGTCATTCCTTATTTAAAGGAAGCCGGACTGATAGATGATAAATTTATCAGGGACAATCCGGACCTTCTGAAAGAAATAGTCGCGGTGGTTGGTGACCGCATGAAAACATTAAAAGATATTGTCCCTTATTCTGACTACTTTTTTATGGAGAAAGTACAATTCGATGAAGATGTAAAGGAAAAAATATTTCAAAAAGCTGATCTTGCGGATGCATACCAATTGATCGCTAAAGAGCTGGAAAAGGTTAAAACATGGGACAAAGAGAATATAGAAAAAGAACTTCAGGCTATTTCAGATGAAGTCCCTATAAAAAGAAAAGATTTTTTTCAGGCCATTCGTGCTGCATTAACGGGAAGACTTTTTTCACCTGATCTGACAGGGATGATGGTCATTATGGGTAAAGAAAAAGTGCTCACAAGGATCACAAATGCCCTGAATGCATGTACAAAGGATAAATAATATGAAGAGCTTACTGATACTACTAATACTGATGGGACCGGCATTACTATATTCTGAAGAGGAGTCCCTCTATATTCTCTTTTCAAATAACTGCAAAGGCCAGATCACAGCCTGCGACTGCCCTTCTCATCCCTCAGGCGGGCTGGCGCGGATGAAGACCTTTATTGATGATTTCAGAAAAAAGCATAAAAATGTGATCCTGGTTGACGGAGGGGACATGTATTCCACGGTCGGGGACAGGATCCTGAACAAATATATGAGCCGGTCAATTGAGCTGATGAAATATGATGCTGTCATGGTGGGGGCCCTGGAATTCAGGACAGGGGAAAAATTCCTCGTAAGAAATGCCGAGAAAATACCGTATACCTGCGCAAATATATATCAAAAAAATGAGAAGAAGCCTCTCTTTCCTTCGATGATCAAAATTTCAAAAGGAGATTATTCCATTGGAATAATCGGGATGATCAGTAAGACAAGGTCATCAAAGATCAACAGTAAAACAATTGAGGTTAAGGAACCTCTGTCTATAGTCAAAGAGATCATTGATAAGGAAGAAATGGATCAATATATTCTTCTTTCAGGCTCATCCTTCGAGGAAGATGAAAAAACCGCAAAAGAGACGGAAGGGATAAGCCTGATCATAGGGGACTATGGGATCTCAAAAATAAAGGAACCAATAAAGGCAGGGGAAACAATGCTTGTTCAGGCAAGCATGGATTGTCAGACGATCGGCGTGATGGAACTGCAGGGACAGGACGATACATTGCAGATCATTCATTTCAGGTCTGTTACATTAAATGACAATTATAAAGAAGATCCCAAGATCAAGAAGCTGGTGGAAATGGCAGAAGAAGAATATGAAAAGGGATTAAATTGAATTTCACAATTGAAATACATAATGATACACAAACTCATCCTTCCCGCTTATCATGACCTTCCGGTCATCCGTCACAATAAATCCCCCAACCGGATAAGCGATATATGTGAATACTTTCCCCCATTTGTCAGACTCTTATTCATGAGTCCACCCATAAGACAACAGAAAATAAAAAAGGGCAACTCCCTTAATCTGTCGATTCATTTATTTGAGAAGGAAGACTCATCAGTACCTTTAATAAAACAAAGGTATAAAGGGGGTAAAGGGTTTAAAAGGGATAAATATTTTTTTATTGATTATCTTTTAAATCTTTTACACCCTTATTATCTTTTAAACCTTTATGTCATACCTGATATCATCAGTTGTAATCCTGATAAAGATCTATGGATTTATGAATAAATTTCTTACCTCATATAGTTGACTTTGCTAATAATTACTGTATACTTAAGTCAAGTAATATGAAAGAGATTGAACAATTTTTAAACTCCCTTCAGGATAAATGTGAGATCACTCCGGATGTAACAGAACTGATACAGGAGAACCTGAAAAAAAATCCCGTACTGAAAGATGTTTTTCTTAAAAATCTGGACTCTATATTACGATCAAATTCACAGTTTAAATTTTCTGAACTGGAAATGCTCCTGCGCAACATCAAACTTGATCATACTATCCAAACATCAATTGAAGATAACGGAAAATTCATCATTGCAAAACGCCCGATAAAAAAGATCGAACAGAACAGTCTCAGGATCGAAACAGAATCATGCGGTGTTATCCAGTTCCGGGTTCCCCCTAATACCATAAAAAAAGCCCACGGACATGCTGTTCCCGTGGCCCAGTATTACGTACTGACAGGGAAGACCTTCTATAACGGTATGAATTATATTGATATCGCGTTCCCCATATTTGAAAATTACTACAAACACCGCCAGCGTAAGACAATCCTGCTCTGTGTGGATGAACAGACCCGGAAGAATATTGAAGTTTTATGCACCGAAGAGATATTCGGGCCGTCACTGGAACAGCTCAGATCGTATGGACTGAATGAGGAAGAAGCCTTTGCTTTCTTTAATGAACTGAAACTATTCACCTCAAAAATAAATGAAAACGGATCCCAGAGGGAAGCCACCTTAAATGATTTTATAGAGATACATACATTTAAAGATAATACCATACAGATCAATGATGTTCAGATCACCCGGAGAGAAGGTTTTGACTATTTCTTTGTAAAGGAGAAAAACAAAAATCTGGGTTACATCGATCTTATAAAATGGGAGCCTGTTCTGATAGAAGAGAAATTCAGCCTTTCTGAACCCGGTAAGGAGAGTGAATTCGGCGTCTATTTCTTTGATCCGAGCACGGGATTTGATCCGGAAAGATTAACCAGCAGTTTTATCATATGGATAGGAGACGGGAAAGGAATGGTGGTGGATCCGCTGACAAACCTGCCCCAGTATCTTGACAGGAAAAGGATCAACCGCCGGGATATTGATTACCTGCTGCTTACTCATGTCCATTCAGACCATGATGACGGAGTTCTTGAAGAGATCCTGAGCGGTAAGGAGATCAAACTTTTAACAACCCGGGTAATTATGGGAAGTTTTATAAACAAAGTAAAAGCCATAACAGGCTGGAACGACGGGCAAATTAAAAAATATATTCATTTCCAGGAATTAATACCGAACCAGGCATACGCATTAAATAAAAAGACTTCTATTTTAGTAGATTATGCTTTCCACTCTATCCCTACATGCCGTTTTGTTGTGTCATACAATGATCCGGCTAAAAAAATTAAAAAGAGCATCTCCTATTCCGGTGACACGAACTATGATAAGGAATACATTAAAAAACTTGTATTGGAAAAAAAACTCACAAGAAAACGGGCTGATGCCATTTTGGGATTTATATGGGATAGCGATCTTATTATCCATGATGCAGGCGGAGGTCTGCATACCGATGCAGCACAGTTATCCCGGTTCCCTGATGAAATACAGAAAAAAATAATTGCGATCCATATTTCCGAATTACCAAAGGGTAGCCCCCTTCAGCAGGCAAAAAAAGGGGAAGAGATCATTCTGGCCAAAGCAGATAAAATAGAACAGTTCAAGAGAATGTCGAGACAGCTTGATGAAGTAATCCTCTTTAAGAACCTGACAATGAATCAGAAAATGGAGATCATTGAAGAAGCCAACAGGGAACAGTTCGGTGAAGGAGATGCGATCCTTGAGATGGGCGAGACTGCTGTAAAATTTTACATTATTTTAACCGGTGAAGTCGAGATCATTACGGAAAGCGGGAAAAAAATATACCTGGGAAAGGGTGATTATTTTGGAGAAATGGCCTTTTTCAGCGAGCAAAAAACAAGAAACGCTACAGCCTATGCCCGGACCAATGTGGAGCTCCTTTCTCTGCCGGAGGAACAATTCAATAAGTATAAGGACTCGATCCTGGAGATCTTTAAAAGCGTCATTGAGATACGCCCGCTTCTTTCAAATATCTCATTTTTTAATATGCTGGTTGAAAAAGAGATCAATGCCCTGTCTCTGCTTTTTAAACAGGAGAGCTATCTTAAGGGAGATTATATTATTCATTATGGAGAAACAGGGGAAAAATTCTACATAATAAAGAACGGTATCGTCAATATCATTACACGTGATAAAAATGGTAAAGAGAAGGAAATAAACCAGATCGGCACCGGTAATACTTTCGGTGAAATGGCTCTGATCGAAGAAACAGAGCGGTCCGCAGATGTGGTTGTAGAATCGGATCGTGCGGAAGTCATCATGATCGACAAAGAGACCTTCAAGCAGATCGTATCTGAATATCCCGGCATTGCCGTAGGACTGGAAGAGATAAAGAATATATACAGGGAAATAACCAAAGAACGGTTATAAGAAACCTAAAGAAAATCTTTTTTAAAGATTTTTACCGTAAAAGCCTGCCTGTTCAATCCGCATCACCATTAAAAAACGATCCGAAATATACTATGACAAAATCACAATTCTACTCAACTTTTTTCTTAATGGCTGCCAGTTCTTTTTTAATGGTATCAAGTTCATTATACATATTCCGGACAAAAGCATCATCCTTGGCAGAAATATGAGAAAGATCATAGTCATCAATGATCTTTCTTCCCCTGGTATCATCTTTTTCTTTTGAAAGCGAAACATCAAGAGCGATCTTCGTCTCCATCTCAAGAAAGGTATCAAGCAGATTTTTAATATTATGCTTCTCCCCGAACTCAAGAAAAAGTATGTTCTTCTCATGCTGCCATCTCTTTTCATTGGACGAATCCTTGATCGTGTTCCATGTTATTCTATTATTTGACGTTCGGGCAAACTCCCTGACCCTTTTCATTAAACCCTTCAGCGCATAATATCGAATATAGAACGTATAACTGTCAATGGCCTTTATCCTGTTCACTTCAAACAAATAATTCTTACCCAGCCCTTTTATGTCCTTATCAAAATAGATATCTTTGATAATACATTTGGGATCTTCCAGCCTGGCCCTTGCATTTATCATCAGGTCAATGATATCCGGCCTGAAAACTTCAAATTGAAACTGAGTCCGCCGGGCTTTATTCCTTTTAATGTATTTCCCTTCGTTCCGTTTAATGGTATATATATTGTCCGAAAGAATCCATGCGGGAATGATCTCATTATAGGCCGGCGATACCTCTTCGAGGATGTGAGCGGGAGTATTTATCAGTGAAAAAGGAAACTCTACCTTCTGGGGAAGTGTCCTGACCCCTGTAGCGATGATCGTGTAAGGAGCCTTCCTGAAATTAGCAGGGAATTTAATATTCACGCCAAGCCCGAAAAAGAGGCCTTCACCGGGAAAGATCTCCTGGTCCGGAGCTTTAGAGGTGTGATTGGACCCCACATTGGCACCATAACCGACATTCCCTTTTCCTTCGCCCCAGAGTGCCGCGATCATTAATGACTGATGATGGAATCCCACAAAAGGCCCTAAAAGAGAAGAGGTCACTTCACCTTCCGCGATCCCCGAATTAGGCCCTATGATCGAATTAGTCACTTTACCGTGCCGGAGAACATGGGAATGCTCAGTTAGAACAGAATTATCCACTATACCCATGGAGGAGACTTCAACACCCCATTGAATTATTGAATCCTTTACGTAGACCCCGTCTTCCAGTACAGATACTTCTTCTTTATTTGAAAGGATCGTACAGTTCCGTACCAGGGTGCAGCCTGAGACTACGGCGTGAGGGCCTATAAAGGTGTTTATAACTGCTTTATTATTTATCACCTTTGCTGAATCAAGAATAATACCCTTTTCACACTTTATCTTCTTTTTGTATTCAGAAATAAACGCATCATAACTTTTTAAAAATTCCTTATCATTACGGGAAAGAGCCAGCTTCTGTGCTTCCTCTACGGTCAGCTCTGCATAAGAGGCAATATCCCTGCCCCCGGTCTCCATGCCCACTGATATGATACGCCCGTTCCCAAAATCAGTCTTGACATCTGCGCTGATCATCATGGAATTCATTAAAAGGGTATTGGCGCCTGTATAATAATTTTTCAGCAGTCCCACATCCTTGATCAGGACATCTTTATCAATGACGCAGTCCTGCAGAGTAGAATTATAAATACCATATTCAAGTGATAACTCTTTAAAACTACTCTTTCCTTTATTGGAACAGATAAATACTTTTCCCGAAAAAATATTATTCCGGATCTTTTCAATATTAACGGAAGGAGCTGCTTTCACTTTCTTCCAGTCAGAGGAATAGTTGTTATTCTTTTTAAGCTGATCGATCTGCTCTTTTGTCAGTGCTTTAACTTCTTTTTCAATAGCCTTTGATCTCTTCTTTACGCTTTCAATTGAGCGGATCAGTTCAGAAGATGATAATTTATGCTGAAAAATCATGTTCTTCCCCCGTTAAATGGTTTGGTGAAATCAAATTTATTATACCTTTTTATTCCTTACCGGATCAGTTGGATAATGATCCTTTAACTTTGATGCTGCCTCTTTATCAAAGATCATAGTGACCATTTTATGCGACTGAAGTGCTGATGCGGGACAATGTGAAGAGACAGGCCCTTCTACTGCCTGAGCCACGGCATCAGCCTTATTTGTGCCGTTAGCCAGCAGAATAATTTCCCCGGCATCCATGATCGTTCCGATCCCCATTGTAACAGCATACTTCGGGACCAGGGTAATATCATTATTAAAAAACCGTGCATTATCCTGACGGGTCTTCTCTGTAAGGGTCTTTGTCCTTGTCCTGGAAGAGAGGGAAGAACCGGGTTCATTAAAAGCAATATGTCCGTTCCCCCCGATCCCGAGGAGCTGAATATCCAGTCCGCCCATCTTTTTTATCTTATCTTCATACTCCTGACAGGAAAGGTCCTGATCTTCAGCATTCCCGTCCGGGACATTAGTATTCTCCTTTTTAACATTAATCTGATCGAACAGATTAGTATTCATAAAATACCTGTAACTTTCCGGGTGAAGAGGAGGGAGCCCTACATACTCATCAAGATTAAAGGTTATAATACCTGAAAAATCAAGCCCTTCTTCTTTATGCATACGTACAAGCTCTTTATAGGTGCCTAATGGCGTACTCCCTGTGGCCAATCCCAGCACGGCATTCTTTTTTTTTCTTATCAGGTCTGCGATCATTTGTGCGGCAAGTTTTGAGATCTCATCATAATTCTCTTTAACTACAACTTCCATAAATTCATTCCCCCGGTAATATTAAATAATAAGCTGTGTTATATTTACGAAACCTCGCAGATCTGTATCTGAATTTTTCAGGCATATAAAAACATAACGCCTTATTTTCCAAAATCAAATATATTTTAAAATGGATTAATATGATCAAGTAACCAAGGATGGTAAGTATATTATTGCCTATTTTAATTGTAAAACTCTAAAAGTCCTCGGATTGGCGAACTTGCGATGCGGAGAAGTCGACAGCAGAGTCTCCTGCATGCTTTCATTCTCATCCGTATCACTCGGTTCAATACTGATACGAAGTAGAGCCCCGTTTTTCGGCTGAAAACCGGGATAAACCTTAAAGGGAATGGCTACCTCCATATCATAACCTTTTTCTGTCTTTTCTACATAAAATTGTACACGAGAAAAGATCTCTTCTTCAATATAGTCAGGGAACCAGTATGCTTTGGAAGGAGGGACCTGCTTGAAATCACCGGGACTGAAACCGAATTGAAAGTCATCATTATCAGTCACTTTGACATCTTTATCCCCCTCGTAATCATAATCTATCCATAATTCAATATGATCTCCGTTAACAATATCCATATTCGTATATTTCTGAACGATCTTTTCATCTGTGATCGAAAATGCCAGATAAAGGAATTTTGCATCCCATCCGGCGCGGACAACCGCGGAAAAATCTTCATTCCCCTTCCAGTTCGGTTTTCCGAACACAACATGTTTTTCATCTTTAATAGCAATTACTTCTTCATCTCCTTTCTGCTCCCACTCATTCAGCATACCATCGATCTTTATTTCAGATATTCTGACTGCATTGATAATGGGGAGGTCGGGATATTTCGTCCGGCCAATCATCTTTTTACCTTCCGCTGTTAGTTTAGTATAGGCCCTGTAATCGTGTATGGCAAATCCAAAGTATGAACTGTGAGCCGCTAATTTTTTTTCTACAAGCCCGATCGCTTTTTCCATCTGCTTTGAACCTTCGTCATAGAAAGTGTTTGGGGTCTTTACTCCCCATTTCATATTCGGGATCTGGGTTTCAAGTCCGATGACCACTTTCTTCCCCAGTTCATCAGCCGCTTCAATGAATTTCATGGCATTGTGAAGAATTCGGTTGGCCCTGTCAACATAATCCATAACAGCCAGGTAATCAGCATGTTTATACACTTCCATTATATACTCTTTCGTAAAAAGGGTCGGGACCGCAAGCCCGAAACGGACTTTTTTCTTTCCTTTTTTCAGTTCATTAGCTGATTTTTCGATCAGTTCCAGGAACTTTTTATCGATCCTCTTCTTGAATTCATCCTTTCTGTAAGCAGGCAGAATGTGAGGTTCTACATCAAACTGGAATCCGTCAAACATTTCAGCAGCAGCAACGGACTGCTGATATTTATTAAAAGCTTTAATTGCATAGAGGGCCCCGCTGTGATGGATGGCCCAATCTGCTGTCCCGTTCAGAAATTCCACTTCCACGCCTTTTTCATGTATAGACCGTATCAGGTCCCGGATCTGTCCTTTTTGAGATTTCAGCATTCCGGTGGTAACATAAAGATAGACTGTAGTGATCTTTGACTCTGTCTCCGGAAGGTTCTTTAAAAAATGCAGGAATTCTTTTTTTGTATCTTCTTTCGAAATTATCTGCTCAGTGATCCAGACCCATAAAGCCCGATGTCTCTTTTCAGGAACACCCTGCAGAATAGAAGTTATTAGAAACATAAAGATCAAAAAAAATACGATCGATCTTTTTTTCATATTCACCTCAAATATATGTAATTTTAAATAAAGAAATCACTCAGCAGTTATTCCAGCCAAGTGTTTCATTTTCACTCTATCCAAATAGAATAATCGAACTTTTGATTTACAACCAACCTCGTTACATCGCATACAAGATGAATCAAGTGTTTTAAGGTTCCCGGTTTTACCTCACCTTCCCCCACGAATGGGAAAACAGGTGTATTAATTTCCAACCGTACCCTCCCTTCAATATAAGATGAATCAAGTGTTTTAAGGTTCCCGGCTTTACCTCACCTTCCCACCAAATGGGATATCAGGTGTATTAATTTCCAACCGCACCCTCCCTTCAATATAAGATGAATCAAGTGTTTTAAGGTTCCCGGCTTTACCTCACCTTCCCACCAAATGGGATAACATGTGTATTAATTTCCAACCGCACCCTCCACCCCAATACAAGATGAATCAAGTGTTTTAAGGTTCCCGGCTTGCCATATCGTTATTTTTGCAGGAGGCAAAAATAGATATGGCTCTCGGAGAATCCCATGGATGGGATTCGAGAATAAGGGAACCAAAACACTTGATTCATCTTGCATACTACTTCTCGAACTGTATCTCATCAATATAGACAACGCCATTTGCAGCACCGTTCTCATACAGATCCGTCTCAAAATTTACAGCTAAAGAAGCCAGCATAGACCATTCAATAAAAATGTCATCCAGCGGAATAACAGCTTTCTGCCATTTTGTTGTAATTTTTTTGTCAGGAAGATAAGCTCCGATCTCATCTGATTTTGCACTGTCTCCTGAAGCTTCATAGGTCTGGTCCGCTGCACCTATCTTGAATTTCTCTCCGCCCTTCTCGCCTTTTACCCATAAGGTCAGTTTCTTATACCCGGAAACATCCAGAAAATTCTTTCCTTTTTTTACAAGGGTATAGTACCCGCACCATCCGCCGTTCCCGTACGGGCCGCCTTCACCTTTTTTATCGAATTTGATCTTTAAAACCTTATCCGCTTTTCCATTCCTTTCAACTTCGATCTTGGAAAAACCCGCCCTGGAAGGTGCTTTCTGGTAAACAGCGCATCTTCCATTCAGATTGTTCTTCATCTTCTTCATATCATCTACGACCAGAACACTCTCTTCGGCAGCAGCCACAAGAACGACCTGAGTTAATATGAATAAAGCTGAAATTAATAAAGTAATTTTTTTCATCTCTTTCCTCCTTAATATTTATCTCTTTTTATATCGGCAGTTTTTACCTTGTTCGTTACTAATGTCGTGCCATCACCTCCTTTATTTGTCCGGATCTCTTTAAAATATTTCACTGGATCAAAATCACTGTGATACATCATCTTCACGGAATCATAGGCCGGTTTGGGCCGGACCTTATAATTTGTATATGAAGTTCCGTCAATACTGATGATGCCGAACCATTCTTCGTAATCATCCTTTTCATGTGCTCCCGGGTCTTTTTCGAATTCCACAAACTGTGCACCTTTTCCCTGCTTCCACCATTCATCATTCCATTCAAAGATACTTCCCCCGGCAATAGGATTTTTTGAGGTCAGAATATCGATCCAGCGGTTCACGATCTCTCTTCCTTGAGTCTTTTCATCAACCGAAGCCAAATCATCCTCCGGCGCGGTCGGATATCCGAATTCGGATACGATCAGGGGACAACCCGTATACTTTTCCTTTAGCTCTTCCAGGTAACCCTGGTATGAAGTGCCTGTAAAAGAACCACCGGGCTGAAACTCGGAGACATCCTCGGGCCAATAGGAATAAATATCAAAAAAAGCAATATCCATAAAGTCAATATTCAATACTTCATCACTGGAAGGCCAGTTGATATGGCTTATCATATGAGTATTAGAATAGGTCGTAAGTTCATAATCGCGGAGGTAATCCGCCATCTCCATTAAAAAATTTTCAATGGAATTAAGCTCCCTTTCACTGGAAAAATATCGGCCTTTAAAATTTTCCAATCCTTTGTTCTTAAAATCTGAAGTTCTGATACTGTACGGATCGATCTCTCCCCCGATAAAATATGCAAGGATCGCATCGGATAGGTTATTCTTATTGACATAATCAACAATAGTCCTGATCCTGCTCTTGATCATCTTTTTCAGGCGCTCATCCTGAAAATCACCGGTCTTATGGTGAATTGGAATACCCTGTATGATCTTCAAGCCAAGTTCCCTGCATGCATAATAGATCCGTAAAGGCCTTCTCCAGTACAAAAGTATCGAATTAATATTGGCTTCTTTGATCTTTTCCAGGTCATCTTCAAATTTTGCCTTGCGCATGTCGTCACCATTGCGCTCCAGGGGGTAATAGGGATTGTAACTGATTCCCTTTACAATGAATTTTTCGTTATTAAGATAAATAAAATCCTTATCAATGGAAAGTCCATAGCTGAACTGCCTATACAAAGATCCTGTATTTGTGATCTCATCAGCCATGGCTTTTTTCTTTGAAGCCGATAAAAGTAAAATACAAATTAAAATAATAATACATCTTCTCATAAATTAAATGACCCTTATTTCATTTTTCTAAATACATCATAATAATGTATGGCAAATCCGTAAAATGACCTTTTATCACTGAATTCATACTGGATCCATTTCAGCTCTTCATTTAAATATTTCAGGCTCTCCTCCGCGTATGTAATTTTGGGAAGCATGATCAGCGTAGCCTTGAATCCCCTGTAAAACTCTCTGGAATCCTCGTACCTGTATTCCATGGGAATAAAATTCTCCCATTCCACATCTTTCGGGATCCCGAATTCTGCATTCTCCAGAGACTCATCTATAATTGTACTCTTTTTCTTATATTCATTGATCCCGAACCTGCCGGCCAGTTTCCTGACAGAATTTTTGACTTTCTCCATATCCTTATAATTTTCAGGTACTTCGATCCCTATATGGACGTTATGGCCATCATCAAAAGTCTGTATCCGAAAGTCCTCGATCCTGCTGATAAAAGCCATATCCGAAGCCTCTTTCTGCAGGCGCCTGTAGAACTCTTTTTTTGGAAAACCGGCTATCAGATAAACCGTGATAAGAGGATATTTAAAGACCTCCACCCCGATGTAAACGGGCTTGTTCACTTTTTCTGCATAGTTGATCTCGTCCCGGCAGTGATAAATGGCTCCATCCGCGCCATAAGCAAAATCACGATAGCCCATAATGCCGATATTATCAACTATATCCAGAAGATGATAACTGGTTGCCTGCTTTTTTCCTTTATATTCGATAAGTTCTATCTCTCCGGTTGTTTCAAAGGGTTGTTCCAGAAAGAACGGGATATCAATACCAAAGACCATATCGGAATTTTTATGGATAAGTTCCGTCAGTTTATCGTTCAGCTCAATATACTCTCTGTAGATCCTCTTTCGAAAAGGAGATTTGAATGCGATCATAAGGTACGGCTCATTGTCAAGATGAATACCATCAAACCTCTCAATTGGTTCTACCTCTTTATTGTAATCACAGACCGCCTGTGCAAGGGCCAGGGGCTCATGATGACGCTCTCTCATGACCCAGTCGGGATATCCGTCCAGTACATGGACTTTTATCTTTTTTCCATGTGCCTCTTTTAAAAATTTTCTAAAAGCATCTTTTTGTTTCACGATACAGGTAAAGCTGTTATCCTTTTTCTTCCCCTTGAATTCGTACAAAAGCTGTAAAAAGAGTTCATTGATATTCCGCTTTTTACAAAAAGCAAAGAGATCACGGGCCCCATTCTCTTTAAAGAGTATATCATTTACAAGCCATACCCACATGGCATTCTGCACCTTCTTTATATTGCTCTTATTTCTAAATGGTTTACCGGAGTAATTCAATTTATCATTTTTCGCACTTTTAAAACAGATATTATCAATATAGACCGTATGATCACCCGGTTCTGTAAAGTCAAAAAGAAGCAGACCAAAGGTGGTAAGATCGATATCGATCATATCAAACGGTATCACTACCTCCTGCCAGTCCCTGGTTATTCCTTTTTTCAAATAATCAGTGATTAGACCGATGAGAAGAGGATCCTCAGACTCAACCCTCTTTTTATCAGCAGCACCCACCTGAAACAGTTCTCCTCCTTTCTTCCCTTTGACCATAAAAGAAAGATATTTATATCCTTCTGCCGTGGGATCATAAAATTTTATCGGCTTTTTTTCCAGCTCATCCTTTGTTCTGAAAAGATGCATCCAGATACCGCACCATCCCTCCTCTTCCCTGTGAGCCTTGATCTTTAAGCTCCGTCCTGCTTTACCATAAAAAACATCGGGATCCTGATAGGCATTTGCTATTGACGGCACTTTCAATACCCTGTTATATAAGCCCTGAAATGTATTCTCAAGGGAGCCGTCAAAAGAGGCGATCATTTTTATATTATCAGCAGAAAAAAGCAGGCAGGGAGATAATCCAAATAAAAAAATAAGGGAAAGAAGGGTCTTCAATTTTTTTACACTCCTTTTCGAATAGTATAATACAATAAAACAAAAATTCTATTATTTTAATAATTTAATCATTGAATGAAATATACTAAATTTAAGCCTTAAAGTCAAGGAAAATATTGACTAACTATTAAAATTATAGTATATAAAGTGGATATCCTAAAAATGCAGCTTTAAAAAACAGGTATAGCATTTATATCATTCAAAAAAAGATCAGGGGATCTAATAATGAAGCTCAAGAAAGAAGGCCATATATCGGTTAGCGGCGGATGCCTGGCTTATTATCAGGCAAAGGTCACATTCTGTCCAAACAAAGATACAATTGATATGGATGTGGATAATTCCGGGATGTACTTCCACTCTGACGGGCCGGATGCGCTTCCTATCAAAAGCTTTCAGGTTATTCTTTCAACAGAAGAGGCTGAACTGTTTTGGGGAAGACTTGAAACTTTAATGAAGAATCCTGAAAAAGCTAAGGGAAGGAGCACAAGAGGAGCCAGAGTGACGATCGACCTGGAAGGAATTCTAAAAGAGGAGATCGACGAAGGGACCGGTAAGATCGCGATCGACCCCTTTCTGGATGAAATAGTACGATTTATATTGACCTGTTATAATAACATAAAAGAATAAATAAAAGCGGTATTAAAAATGAAAAAAGAAGCTAAGAGACAGTTTAATATTGTATTAATAGGCCCGGGCTCGATCTCAGTGGGAATGCTTGTAATTGGATTGTCAGTCTCAGTATTCATTGCCAACCGATGAGGAAAATAAAAATATACGGAAAATCTCCATATAGTATTGCTCTTATTCATGGCGGTCCCGGCGCACCGGGCAGCCTCACTCCATTAGCAGAGGAGCTTTCCTCATTTCATGGTATTCTGGAATTATTTCAATCAGAGGATTCCCTGGAAGGCCAGGTACATGAGCTAAAAAGTCTGCTGGAAAAGCACGGGGATCATCCAATCACACTGGTCGGCCACTCATGGG
>JAHITG010000226.1 GCA_018817865.1 Spirochaetota bacterium | reverse complement strand
CCCCTCGGCACTGATGCCCTTGAGGCCCCAATCCGGTACGACCTTTTCCAGGCCGTAGCTGTCATCATATCCCAGAGTGGGAGAGAATGTGTAACGGTTGTACTCAAACCAGAGATTACCGAAAGTAATATTGTTTATATAATCTGAAAGATTATTGGCCCTTAACTGAATAAAGGGAATAACTGCTTCCGGGTAGTTCTGCTGTACCTGTCCGGAATACTTCTCATTCACATCCTTCAAATATGCGGCATTACCGAACTCCTGTGATTCGGAAGCGATCACGAACTTTGCGCTGATCTTATCGTAATTGGCATCAAAACCCACTTTACCCCAGTGAAAGAGGTCTGTCTTTTCCCCGGTGGTATTATAGAGCTGGTTGTTCTCTTCAGGCACATGAAAGAACTCTCCGTATAAGGAACCGGAAAGATTTATCCTGCTCTCCTCTTCCATCTTTTTAACAGGTTTTTTTTCAATAACTTCTTCTTCAACTTTGGCCACTGCACCCTTTAAAACAGCGTGGAGATCATCTATCAGGATATTCCCCTGAGATGATTTTACCGCCTGCCCCTGCACGACTTTTGAGGACCTGTTATAAACTCGTATCCTGTATCCTTTGATCTGACCGGCATCCAGTACACCGTTATTTTTTAAAGAAGTATCCGACAATTTCAAATCTGTGAGATCTATACTCAACCTCTCCCATTTGACGGAATTAAGCACACCTTTATTTTCATAGACCCAGACCTCATCCGAACCGTCTATCAGCTCTATCTGAAGAATATTCCCGCTCCCGTCACCTTTTACCCAGACACCGAATTTCACCAGGTCTGAAAGGTCCGGATACTGGTCCTCTTTAAAATATTTTTCCAGGGCTACATAGCTTCCCGTAGGGAGGGTACTTTTCAGATAATAGACCATCTCAAGAGAATAATTTCCGCTCTTCCGGTCTGATGATGTATTCAGGGATAGCCCTGACTGGTCGCCTTTGCTTACCTGATAATTATTATAGGGGTTGGATGTTTCAAAATCGTCTATCATGAATCGGTTAGGATCGGTCTGTGCAGCGATCTGACCCGTTATATTGAACAATAATAATAAAATTATTAAAAATGACAATGGTCTCATTACTTTCTCCTCTTCAAAAGATAGTGGTAGTCGCAAGCTTTAGCTTGCGTTAAAAAGATGCTAAATCTATTCGCAGGCTAAAGCCTGCGGCTACCTAAATTTTATCCTTGTGTATAATACTTATTTTGAAAAATACAGATCCTCAAAATAGATGATCCCTTCTTTTTGAGTTACATCAGTATCGGCAAAGACAATGGTAAATTCCTTCATGGATGTAAAATCGCTCAATCCCCTGAAATCATCCAGGGAAATAACGATCTTCTGCCATTCATCAGTTACTCCCCGCACATAGGCATACCCGGTCTGATCCACATTGTTCTTAAGCTCTACCTTAAAGACAGAAGTAAATCCTTTATCAGGATCTCCTTTTACATAAAAGACGATATTATTAAATGAACTGATATCACTATCTTTTAATTCAATATAAACGCCGTTAAAGGCCTGATTGGGAGAATCAACATCATACATTACCTTTAATGATGAGCCCTTGTCCCCCATTCTCACTTCTTTTGTATACCTTATCTTGCAGGATTGCGTATTATCTTCAGGCTTAAAATCCCAGGGATTTACATTACCCTTTAATGCATTTACATTCTTCTTATCAAAAGTATCTACCATCAGTTCGTTCTTTATTATTTCAGGCTTTCTCTTCTCCGTCTTTTTCTTCGCAACAACTTCCCGGCTTTCTTTTATATCATTGTTAAAGATGACTGCATCATTAATAGGGGTACAGGAATAGATAAAGACGAATATTAATAATAATAGAGGTATCCTTGACATTTCATTGCTCCTAAAATTTAATTAAAACTCCGAAGAGGTGATCATACCCCAGCTCATAATGCTTCTCAAAAGCATAATCCACCCGTACATCCTTGTACTGCAGACTGCCCCCGATATTCAGGGCCAGGCCGTCACCCTGAAGAAGAGCCACACCTATTCTCGGAGCAACCAGCCTCCCCAGGAACCACATCTCTCCCCCTGCATGGATGTCATAATCTTCCTGGTTGATCCCGTCCACATCCACGCCGATCACCACATCATTATTAGGCCTGATACCCGCACCGACCCTGATGCTGTATTCTACGGTCTCTTTTGTCGCATTCTCCCATCGAATGACCGGTTGATTGATATTCTTCAGGATCAGCCCTACACTCAGATGCTTTTCAAAAGTCCTGATCAAAAGAGATGCATCATAGCTGATGGCTGAAGCTTTTACATCATAATTTATTTTAAAAAATTTCGCATTGGCACCCAGATAAAACATGGGTACAAGCTCTACTCCATAAGAAAAATTGTAGATACTCTCACCGTAGTCACCCATAAATTTTACTTTTTCGCCGACCCCGAGCTTCTGATAACTGAAACCGAAAGTCCCATCCGCGATCCCGGAAGTGGCAATACTGAACATAAAAGAGTTGATCAGGTCCAGGCTGTAATAATTATTGTAGGTCAGGTAGATCTCACCCTTATTGAACTGCCCTAATCCGGCCGGATTATAATAAACACCATTGACATCATCGGCAATACCTGTAAAGGCTCCGCCCATTCCCTTTGTCCGCACCCCGCCATCCAGGCTCAGGAATGAACCAAATGCAAAGCTGTAAGCTGATAATAATACCAACAGTAATATAAATAACCGTTTTATCATCATTTTATTACTCCAATCACTTGAATTATTTTATCATCTTCATCAGAAGCCTTGGCTGAAATCTTGTAAAAATATACCCCGTTCCTGACCGATTCATTATTCTTGTCCTTACCGTTCCAAATAATTAAATTAGATGTATTCAGCAGCTGGCCGTTGGCTGTCTTTTCCCAGATAAGAGCGCCTTTAATATCAAAGACCTGGACCGTAACATCAGCCGTCTTTGTCAGAGTATATTTAAACTCTGCTGAATCAGCAACACCATCTGCATTGGGAGAGAACGGATTGTTGGCCACTTCAAGGTTTTGAATAAGCTTACCGGGCCTTTCTTCACTGTATCCGGTCTTCTTGAATTTTAAAGCTTTTACAGGGCCTAAAATAGAGGATGTTCCGTAAATATCCTGTGCTGCTATCCTGATATAATAGATACTTCTTTCAGAAAAATTATCCAGGTTCAAGTCTGCCTCGTATACCGTATCAGAGACGTTATAATCTATTTTAAATATAGTCCAGTATACCTGGTCCGTGGAGTATTCCCATCGAATACATTCAAGGAGCGGGTCTGTTGCGGAAGAACCGGCATTGACAAACAATTTTGAATTATAAGTCAATGTGGAATTATCAACCAGCGTGGTCCCGTTATCCGTTAATCCGTATGGAGCCGTGGGAGCGGACGGGTTTGTCAGATAACTGCTCGACTCGAACTGGATATCATCCAGGTAAATAATACCGGATTGATCAAAAGCATTAGCCTGTTCAAATGTAAAGACCACCTGGTACACCTCGGATGTATCAAGCTTATTAGCATTAAAATCCTGAAAATTGGTCAGATCGATCCTGAAGTTCTGCCAATTCGTTTCTATATGTTTGGCAGCATTGGTCACGATCTTATAAAAGGGCTGTCCTACTCCGTAATTCACGGTATCATGAACCTCTATTTTTATTCCCTGCGGATTCAGATTGCTGTTATCTGCTTTCACATTAAAAGAAAGCTTGTTGTACCTGCTCAGATCATGATCGATCTCAGACCAGAGATCATCTCCTCCACCCAGCACCATAAAATAGTAAGCCCAAGTATCCGGAAGGACAAAGCTGTAAGAGAGCTTCAAAGCATTAGGGAACGGATTGTAGACTGAATTGACTATAAGAGCACTTAAAGTCGTTCCCGTACCTTCTACACCACTACCCACATTCCCTCCCAAAGCACAGGGTGTTAAAATATCACTATAATTATCGATGGTTAAAAATCCAAGAAATTTAGTGCCGAAAATAATATTATCTATATAGACCGAGCTTTTTATCACCCCGTCATTGGCACTGGTCTGGTAATTCTCAAAGACAAAGACCAGCTCATCAACTTGAGTAAGGTCATTAACATTAAAGAATGCATCAAGCGGAATGATGACTTTCTTCCAATCCGTTGACATGCCTCCGGTCATATAATTATCCGCATACACAGCGGATTGTTTTCTATTAATATCCGATGCATTCTTCACTTTCAGCTGGACTTTTAAAAACTCTTTACCCGTAGCTCCTTTAACCCAGAAGGAAAGGTAATTATAACCACTGAGATTATACCCGTCCAGTTTTGTCCAGAACCCGGAATAACTATCAGCAGCGCTCACATCATAATCAAGGCGAAGGGAATAACCGGAACGGCCGTATACCCTGCTGATATCATTCTCAATCGCCGGTACACAATCGGCCCCGCCGTTTTTAAAAAAGGAAGAGACTCCCCCTAAAGAATTGTGGTTTAATTCCCCATCATTGAAATCATTTAAGATAAAGACGGTATTGGCTCGGAGAACTGGTGTTGCCAGAAATACGGCTAAAGCAAAAAAGAGGATCCTTTTAATATTGCTCATACGATTAACCCTTCCTACTAAAAAATTTTCGTTAAAAGAAATTTATTATAATATACATAATTATATCTGTTTGTCAACCGAAATTTGCTATTAACATAATAAATTGAGATTGAACATTGTAGGCACGGTTTTAACCGTGCCTTTGTGATATAGTAAAATCACTTGACCATTAGCACGATTAAAATCGCGCCGGCACCCGTAAGGGTGTGCCTACATTCACTGATTAATAAACATCATCTAAATAAATTTGGTAGTCGCAGGCTTCAGCCTGCGCTTTATCATATATTTTAATCTCAATCACGCAAGCTAAAGCTTGCGACTACCTATCTTTTT
>JAHITG010000225.1 GCA_018817865.1 Spirochaetota bacterium | reverse complement strand
TGAGCGGGCAGGGTGTAACCCCCATCAGTTACTTGACCCTGGCAAAAGCAGTACCACTGGGTGTAGAAATATCAGGAAACGGAGGACCGATGTTTTACAGGTCCGCAGCAGATTTTCTGGCTTTGGGTACAAAGACGGTTCAATTCTGTACCATGGTCATGAAGTATGGTTATAATGTATTCGCAGACCTTGCAAGCGGTGTCAGCCACTTGATGGAGCATAGGGGGATCAGATCCATGAAGGAACTGATCGGGATCGCCCAGCCGAATGCGATCCGGGATTTTATGGACCTCTCGCCCGTTAAAAAGATCTCAGATGTAGATAAGGAACTGTGTGTGCATTGCGGAAATTGTACAAGATGTCCCTACCTGGCGATCACTCTGAATGATGAAAAGATCCCTTTGACCGATGCTTCAAAATGTATCGGATGCAGTATCTGTACTCAAAAATGTCCGTCAAAAGCATTATTTATGAGGGAAAGAACTAAAAAGGAAGCTTCGCAATTGAAAGAAGATTAAGCTTTTTTATTTCTTTGGCCTGTACAGTTCGTAACGGAGGATCTCGAAAAAGAGGGAGAGGTCGATATTTTTTATAAAAACATCTGATCTGGAAGTAAGGTGGTAAGGGGCAAAATTAACAATGCCCTTGATGTTTGTTTTCAGCATCAGCTGATAGATCTTTTTTGCTTCACTGCTGGGTGTCGTAATGACCCCGATCTTTATCTGTTCTTTTTGTACTACAGTAATAAGATCATCAATATGATAGATCGGTATGTCATTTATCTTTTTATTGATTATAGAGCTGTTTATATCAAAACCGGCAACGACATGAATGCCCATTTTTGAAAATATTTTATACCCTAAAAGAGCACTGCCCAGATTACCGATCCCGACGATTGCTGATTTAATGGATCTATTTTTATATAGGAATGCATCGATACCTTTTTTTAGTGATTTAACATTATATCCATAACCCCTCTTTCCGAATTTTCCCACGTAAGAGAGATCCTTTCGTATCTGTGCGCTTTCCAGCCCGAAAAAATCAGCAATCTCCGTGGATTGAACATTTTCGATCTTATTGTTTGTAAGGATATCAAAATAATTTGAATATAAAAGAAGTCTTTCTATGGACAGAGAAGAAATTTGAGCTTTACCGATCTTTTTTACCGTCTGGCTGATTTTTTCTTTTTCTTTTCGTCCAGGTTTTTCATGTCCTGTTCTAATTTTTCTTCCCATATCTTAATATTTTTCTTTAAATTATTTGATTCTTCTCCATCGCTGAATAAGATAGAGATCCGCATCAAGGATGATAAATAGCGTATGGCATTTTTCATTTCACCGGTATCATGTGACGCTACTTCATATTTTTCTCTTAACCTGTCCGCAGCTTTCCTCAGATATTCCTTAATAAAGGTTAAAAGTTCGTTTCTTTCCGGGAAACCTTCGATCCTCGGGTCCTGATTAGCCTGAATTCTCTTAAAATCTGTAAGATTTTTACAGAGTGTAACTGCCCTGGCATCCATATCTACAAAACTCCATTTCCATTTGGAATTAGGCCCGAAGCGTTCTTCAACCTGGTTTACTGAATTGGTAATTTTTTTTATTAATTTTAGTCTTTTTACATCATCGATCTGAGAAATGCTTTCCAGTTGCTTGGTCTGCTCGGTAAAAGGGACATCAATATAATTTCCTACGATCTCTTCCAGAAGAGCCAGGAATTTATAGCATAGTTTCCGGGCATTTTCCAGATAAGTTTCATTTCTTATTCCCAATACCGCCATACTCAAACCGCTTAATTTCAGATATATGGAAATAATATTCATGTAGATATTGGAGATAAGGATCTTTTTATAGCTCAAAACATTACCGGATTCCTTTGTCATCTCTTTCTGTATGATTTGAACTTTTTTATTCAGATCATCAATATCTTGCTTTAGTCCATTGCTCTTTTCTGCAAATTCTGCTTTTTGGGCAGGTGAAATTTTTCCCATTTTTACCTTCTTTATAGGTTAAATGATTTATTAGTACTATATAGTTTAATTAACGGTCAAAAGGAGAGATTACTTTA
>JAHITG010000224.1 GCA_018817865.1 Spirochaetota bacterium | reverse complement strand
TTGAAAAAATCAAAAAAGTTTTCGGAGATGATGATGATCTTAATTTTTATGCACAGCTTAATTATGATTTAAAACCAAATCCTGTGAAAAGACAGTTCTATTATGCAATGTGGCTTGCTAATGGTGTTAAATCATTGCTGTTTAATAAATTTAAAGGAGTATGTGTGCCTTTAAAACCTCAGTCTGTTACTTATAAAGATATGGGTGCTAAAAGAGATTTAATTCTTGAGTTAAACCGGTTATATCCTGATCTGAGAGAGACAGATCCAAAAAAATATAACAAGTTTTTAGAGGAAATGAATAAGAAATTAAGAATTAAAACGAAAATTGATGATGAAGATTATGATATCATGACATTACAAGAGAAAAAAACCGGTTATCATGTTCTGGAACTGTTTCACAATTATCTGCTGGATGAGCTGCTGATAGCTAAAAAAGATTATATTATTACAAAAAATAAAGATAATAATCTGTTTTCGGTTATTTTTATAAATAATGAGGAAACAGAAAAGAAAATCGATTTAATATTATTTAATTTGTCAAAAGGAGTTTACCAGGTTACGAAATTTATTTATAGTAATCAACTATTCAGTGATAAAATTGACGAACCAAAGGTATTGGAACAATATGAGGTTAATATTATTAAAGAATTAAAAGTAAATGACAAATTACTGCCTTTAAGCATGACAATACTGTATTTCGAGATACAGAATAAGTGATAAAAGAACCGTAAAAGAACCGGGACAGGTACAGTTCTTCGAAGAAGAACTGTACCTGTCCCGGTTCTTTTATGAATATTGCAGGTTGTTTTGTATGAAAGTATATAACTTATTTAAACACATTATCTTCTGGTACCTCTTTACGGGTAACTCTTCCAGTGATAGTGCTTTATTAGCTTTCTCATAAGCATCCCTATTTTCCTTTTTTAATCAATATAATTAAACAGTCAATTAATTATTATTCTATAAATCTATATGTCCCTACAGGAAAAGTAATGACCCGTCATCTTTATATATCCGCAAAATCGATTTTCAGTCAGCTCTGTTATCCTCATTTTTTCTGCGATCATTAAAAAATATCATACTTTTTTTTGTATAATATCAGTAGAAGGGGACTTTGCTGATGAAAGAAAAATAACCCGGTCTTTAGGTTTTAGGGTGACCTTTTTCCTTTTTGAATCTTTTTTACTTATAGCAAAATACGGACATCTTCCTGGTGAGGGAGATGCTTGATAGATTTTTTTGCTTTTATTAAGTTGTCAGCCTTTCATAGTTGAAACACCATATGTAAACCTTTCTTTAAAAAAACACCAAAATATCATGGACAAATAATTTTATTAAGATAATATTATTAAGATATTAAAATGAAAAACAGGGGGAATTAATTATATACGATCATGGAGATGAAATTAAAAAAAGTACTGTCTCTTTTTAACATATTTTGTATTGCTTCCGGAGCTATGATAAGCTCAGGATTATTCATTCTTCCCGGATTAGCTCATGCCAGAGCGGGTGCGGCTGTAATTTTTTCTTATCTGCTGGCAGGATTAATAGCTATACCCGGAATGCTGAGTATTGCAGAAATGACAACGGCTATGCCGCGTGCCGGCGGGGACAGCTTTACGATCATCAGGAGCATGGGCCCGGCCGTAGGTACCGTAGCCGGTCTGTTAAGCTGGTTCTCTTTATCCATGAAGAGTGCTTTTGCCTTGCTGGGAATGTCTGTTTTTACCGTCCTTCTTGTTGATCTCAATATCCATATCATTGCCCTGGTTTTCTGTATCTTTTTTTTATTAATAAATATAATCGGAATAAAAGAAGCCGGATTAATTCAGGTGATCATGGTCATTGGATTATTCCTCCTAATGACAGTATATATCATTATAGGTTTTACAGAAATTAAAATACAATATCTTATTCCCTTTGCACCTCATGGTATCAAGGCTGTTTTTTCTACAGCAGGATTTGTTTTCGTCTCCTATGCCGGATTGCTGAAGATCGCCAGCATATCCGAGGAGATAAAAAATCCTAAAAAGAACATCCCGTTAGGGATGATTCTATCCTTAGCGGTTGTAAGCGTATTTTATACTTTAATGGTCTATATTACATCCGGAGTTGTACCTCCTGCAGTTTTACATAACACCATGACGCCTATATCAGAGGGAGCAAATATAATTATGGGCTACCCGGGTAAAATTATTTTAAGCATAGCTGCTGTTCTTGCTTTCCTTTCTACTGCTAATGCCGGTATTATGACATCTGCGCGTTCCCTTGTTCCCCTCAGCAGGGACAACCTGTTTCCTAAATGTTTTGCAAATATAAACACTAAATATGGAACACCGCATAATGCTCTAATCCTGACAGTTTTTTTTATTGTAATTTCATTATTCATTAAACTGGAACTACTGGTAGAAGCCGCTTCGGTTGTTTTCTTATTAACCAATATATTAGTCTGTATTTCAGTCATTATCTTAAGGGAAAGCCGCCTGCAGAATTATCAGCCGAGTTTCCGCATTCCCTGGTATCCCTGGATCCCGCTGGCAGGGATCTTCGGATTGTTTTTTTTAATTATTGAAATGGGAATGGAAGCGCTTGTTATCTGCGGGATCTTATGTGTTGCCGGATTTTTTACATACTGGTTTTACGGCCGGATCAGAGGTATTAAGGAATTTGCCCTGATACATCTTTTATACCGGTTAACGGCAAAAGAACTGAAAAGCCGGACTCTGGAAACAGAATTAAAAGAGATCATCAGAGAAAGGGATAATATTATAAATGACAGGTTTGATAAACTTATTGAGAAAAGCGTGATAATAGATGTAAAAGGATCAAAAAGCCTGAAGCAGTTCTTTAAAACAATTTCTGATATAATGGCCGAACACCTTTCCTTCAGCTCAAAAACAATTTTAAATAAATTCATGATCAGAGAAAAAAGGAACAGTTCTGTCATAGCTCCGGGAATTGCCATCCCTCATATAGTTATTGAAAGCAGAAAAAAGTTTTTTATTCTATTAGCACGCTGCAGTCCCGGCATTATCTTTTCTGATAAAGAACATCCTGTTCACACCGTGTTTGTACTTGCGGGAACAAAACAGGAGCGCAACTTCCATCTCAGGGCTCTGGCAGCTATAGCTCAGATAGTCCAGGATGCAAATTTTGAGGAGAGTTGGCTGAAAGCAGGATCAATTGAGAATCTCAGGGATATTGTTCTTCTGGCAAAAAGAAAAAGGACATAGTTGAATTTTTTCTTTTCTATCATATTCCCATATTGGACAAGGTATTAATAAAATTATTAATGTTCTTAACCAGAACCGGGTGAGACTGTTCAAATTCCTTGATCGACTCAGCCAAACCCTTCAGGGAAAGGTCAAAAAGACCGGGTTTTTTACTCTTACGGACAGCTTCATGAGAGCTCAGGTAAGTAAACCCGGCTATACTCTGGGCATCTTCTTTATGCGTCCGGGAAAGCACGCTGATCTCCTTCTTCAGGGTAGATATTAGGCCTAATATTTTTGTCTTTTCAATACTGCTCAGGGAACTGCTTTTTTTAATGATATTTTCAGTCTTTTTAATTGTTTTAACTGGCATCTTTTTCTCCTTATCGTATTCTTTAAAAATAACAGGATATAAAATACAGTCAATAAAAAAATATACTATATGTCCGGTTCAGAGTATTTTACTTGCTTACTGAAATATAATAAAATTGGCGAACCAAAGATATTGGAAGAATATGAAGTGAATATTATTAAAGAATTAAAGGTAAATGATAAATTATTGCCGTTAAGCATAACAATTGTGTATTTCGAGATACAGAATAAGTGATAATGGGGACGGTGCGTGACATTGTGACATTGGGAATATAATCGGTCATTCCCGCGAAAGCGGGAATCTCAAATTCAGTAGAGATCAGCTTCTTAGAAAAATCATTGATATCTCTGTACAGAATTGTATATTAAGTCATGATGAAAGAAGAAGGATTTCAGTGGGGGTGTAATGCCGATCCGATCATGCGAACTCAAAAGCATTTCCTATTAATTAAAGAGCTGTTTTCATTAATTGATCAAGTATCTTAAAAATATTTAAAAAGATTATAAGTTTAAATACTGACTAAAAAAATGGGAGTATAAAGAAAAATGAAATTTGTCCTACAAACCTTATTAAGCATTTCTTTTTTCATTGCCTTTACATATCTTATCTTTTCCATTGTGTCATTGGATTACGAAAATATTATACAATTTACGATTGTTGTTATCATCCTTTTTATCCCCTTTGTTTTATCAGGAGGAATTCAAAGAATAATAGTGTCCAGTAAAGTTAATAACTTATTAAAAAAGTTGCCGAAAAACACTTTTCGTTTTGATTTGAAGGAAGCAGCAAAAATATTGAATACAACTATATATGTCTTAAAAAACTATAAATTAAAAGATGTGAAACTAACTGCAATACCTAAAAAATATAGATACAGTATAAATTTAGAGGATAAAAATAACTTAACAAAAAATGAAATTAAAACATTTGCTTATTTAATATTTAGTGATTTAATTGATTTTAAAGATAAATAATTATGGATGATTAATCACCTTGCTGTTTATAAAGATGTAAAACGGGGGGCAATGTCACATACCCTCTCCTTGAAATGTTGAAAAAAATAATTTTCTTCTTGATTTCTTCCCTGATTAAATTATACTATATATTTTATAAAGGAGATATTAGCCAGGACATCGTTACCAGTACAAGGAATAAATAGAATATTTAGAAAAGGTCTTGATTTAATTTTCGGATTTTAAAATCGTAATTTTGCCATGGATGGCAAAATAGATTTTGACCTCGGAGAATCGCCAAGGAGGCGATTCGAGAATGAGTAAATTAAATCAAGACCTTTTCTATAAGAAACAATTTTTAATTATTGATTTAATATATTTGAATATACTATGAACGATGTTGTTGTGTATATATAATAT
>JAHITG010000223.1 GCA_018817865.1 Spirochaetota bacterium | reverse complement strand
CAGTTTTATTTGTTGATATACAACAGTCCTGTCCCCGCCGTCTAAAGTCAAGATCAATTTATTATTCTCCAGTTTCCAGACCCCGGCCTCAAAAGGACGATCATGTAAATATGAACTGAAAGCATAGCCCTCATCTTTATCACCGAACATGATACTTTCCGCGTCCCCGCCTTCGACCGTTTCCCAGGAACTGATCAGATCTTTTTCAGTAATGACATTCTCTTGCTTACTCTTATTATTGGCAGTACAAGCCATTAAGATCACTATCACCATAAGTATACTTAATTTTTTCATATTGATACTCCTTTAATAAAATATTAATTATCGCATTACCGGATAACCGTAACAAAGGTTACCGCTAAATTGACTTCTAGTAAAAATAATACATTTAATTTGATAGTCAAATCAGCAGAGGGTGATGAAGACGATGCGTGATGTTGTGAGATCAGTTGAACATAAGTGATAAAGTTAAGACCCGGCACTTTTAAATACTGTCACAATGTCACGCGCCGTCCCTAGTTTACACTCTCTTAATGAAAAAGTCACCTAAATACTGAGATAGTACAACCGTCCCCATTTTTTTTTATGAAAATAATTGGACTATTTTATAATATAATGATTTTGGTAAGAGCGAAGTTAATTTAACTAAAATTCTATTTCTCCATCCAGGTATACAAATCACCTTGTTTTTCCTTAAGCATTTCAGGGAGTATTCCACTACTTCATCAGCAGACATCCATTTAAAATGCCTTAATTTCTTCATGTCTTCTGAATTTATCTTTATTTTTTTATGGAAATCAGTGCTTGTGAATCCCGGGCATAATGATTGGATTATTATACCCTTATTTCCCAGCTCCATATTGAGGGATTCTGAAAATGTATTTAAAAATGATTTTGTTCCGCTATAGACAGCATCTTTTTTTACAGGACAGACAGCAGCCAGGGAAGAAACATTTATAATGGATCCGTATCCTTGTTTTATCATTTTCGGGATGACCGCATGGATAAGTTTTATAGCAGCTAAACAATGCACATAAATCATTTTCTCACAGTCATCAATAGGAACTTCTGAAAAATATTCAAAAAGTCCAAAACCGGCATTATTGACTAAAATGTCAATGTTTTTTAATTTATGAATGAAACGAACTAATTTTTCAATATGATTATTATTTGATAATTCTGCTATTATTATTTTTACTTTTATTTTATATTTTTTTGACAACTTATCTGCCAGCTTTTGTATGATATCTATTCTTCTTCCGGTAATGAATAAATCATATCCCTGGGAAGCCAATTTTTTTGCAAAGGAAGCACCTATTCCGCTTGTTGCTCCGGTAATAATAGCTGTTTTATTCAAATATAACCTCAAATTAAAGAATGTAAAAAGGTATCGGTTTTTGACTTATGACAAAACAAAGATACTACTAAATATGTCAAATGTCAAGAACCGATGCTTTTTTTCAATACACTAATCCTGATCAGGAATTTTTTTATATTTTTCGACCTGTCCGTCTTCTTTAATTAAAAGCAAATTATCATCCATCAATTTTATCTGGTTATATACGACGGTCCTGTCCGCGCCGTCCAAGATCAGGATCAGCTTATTATTCTCCAGTTTCCAGGTCCCGGCCTCAAAAGGGCGGTCATGCAGATACGAACTGAAAGCATAGCCTTCATCTTTATCACCGAACATGATACTTTCAGCATCACCACCCTGGATCGTTTGCCAGGAACTGATAAGGTCTTTTTCAGTGACAGCATTGGCCTGCTTATTTTCTTTGTTTGCGGAACATGCCATTAAAAATGCAATTACTATAAATATACAAAGCTTTTTCATAATAATCCTCCTTTAATAAAATATCTCATTACCGGATAACCGTAACAGAGGTTATTGCCAAACTGACCTTCAGTAAAAATAATACATTTAATTTGCTTGTCAAATCCACAGAGGGTAATGAAGGCGATGCGTGAGGTTGTGGCAATAGTGGAACATAAGTGATAAAGTTAAGACCCGGCACTTTTTACTTATTAAATACTGTCACAATGTCACGCACCGTCCCCAGTTTACGATACCCTTTTAAGTGATAAAATTAAGACCTGGTACCTTTATTTTTATTTTTATATTATTAATTTTCCATTTTTATTAAAAATATAATCATAAACAATTTTACAATATTCATCAATTATTTTCATGATTTGCTCTTGATTATCAATCATTCTTTTTATCCAATCAGATTTAATACGCTTATATGACGAATCCTCATAATAAATATATATAATATCTTCTTTTTTTATTCTCCCTTTTTTATATTTAATACCTCTTGATAATAAGTCCCAAGAATCTAATCTCTCAATATCTTTATCTTTATACCTATATTCATGAACATGGGAGTCTCTGGAATTTGTAAGATTAATGAAGCATTTATTTATAAATTCTTGTAGTATTTTTATATGTCTTTTTATCTTTTCATTAGACTTATAATATTTTTTAAAAATATTTAAAAATTTATTCAATCTTTCTCTTAATATATATATTTCATTAAAATAATTCTCAATATGATATTTAAGATAAATTGTTCTTGTGATTCCATTTTTCTCATACTTTTTACATTTTGGAAAATGTGAAATATAAATTTTAATATTTTCTAAATTTTCTAGCGAGTAGGCTATTTCAATAAATTCTCTAAATAGTTTTCCTACTTTTTGTTGTTTT
>JAHITG010000222.1 GCA_018817865.1 Spirochaetota bacterium | reverse complement strand
CAAAACGGGTTTACTGGAAAGTCTCTGCCATTGATACAGCTTTTAAGCAGGGTTCATTCTGTTCGGAGCAGATCGCAGGCAGTCTCTTTTCACGAATTATATCCCTTGAGCCGTCCGAAGGAATGCATTTTTTAAGGTATGGTAAGATAAAAGGGGAGGCTCATTCTTCAGGAACAGAGAAAGATGCCCTTGACCGGGTTGAGATACGGATTAAAAATACTGTTAGTTATACCTACTGGGATGGAGCACAATGGACAGAATCCACAAATAATTGGATCACAGTAATCGGCAAGGAAGAATGGGAATATGACTGTAAAGGTAAAAACATGGGCTGGCATTATGGAGAGAAGTATTATGTTGAAACCCGGCCTGTCCTTCTAAAAGGAGAGATCGGCCTGGTCAGTGAGAAAGTCGAATTTATTCCTGTTTATCAACTGGAAGAGAACAGCTTCTGTAATTACCCGAATCCTTTTAATCCTAATAAGGAGTCAACCTGTATTGAATATTTATTATCAAGAAATGAAAATGTGAAATTGTTAGTATATAGTATTGATGGAAGAATATCAAAGGACTGGAAATTTAATGAAGGGACTGAAGGTGGACGGATGGGGATAAACCGGATTTATTGGGACGGGAAGAATAATAATGGCTACACAATTGCCAATGGAGTCTATTTCTGCTATCTGAAATATCCCGGTGTGGAAAAGATGATCAAGATACTGGTGATTAAATAATTATAGACACACCCTTACGGGTGCCAAGGCGAATTTATTCGTGCTTTTTATTAATGTATCTTTGAATCGCCGAAAAGCACGGTTAAAACCGTGCCTACATTTATTTAAGCATTAAGTTTGCACATTCACAGTTTCTACAAAAGACTCACCCATAATTTTCTTGACATGCTTTTCAAATATTATAATATATTAAACGATAATCTTGATTTTGGAAAAAACCGGGATGCCATTTATCATGCATAATTAAAACCGGAGGGGACAGAATGAAATTTTTTTTTAAAATATTTATTGTTTCAATAATTTTTTTGTCAGCTGTAACCTCAGCATCTGCAACAGTCTATTATGTTGCTCCCGGAGGAAGCAATGCTTCCAGCGGTTCAAACGGCTGGGTAAATGCCTGGCAGACGATCGGGTATGCCGCTACCAATGCCAATTCCGGTGATGTGGTTATTGTTTCAAATGGAAATTATGCCGGGAATGTTCGTCCCCAGCAGGATAATGTGGCGTATTTCTCTTTTCAGAAACGGCAGGCTGTCTTATCCGGAGGATTTGCTGGGTTTTATCTGAATTCCAAATCACAGATCCTTATTCATGGATTTGTATTAAAAAATGCTACGCAAGCCGGTGTTGTGGTTCATGGTTCCTCTTCAAATAATATAATATCACAGAACGAGATGTTTTCTAACAGTTCTCAGGGGATACAATCCGATTCCCCATTAGCGAATAGTATTTATATTCTGTCCAACCATATCTGGAGCGTTGACCATAATCAGGGAATTCATATTAATAATTCGGATAATATTATCATCAGGTCCAATCAGATCCATAATAATGGAGGTTTGGGCATTTTTATGCAGGGGGACGTGACAGGACATATCATTGCTCAGAATTCAATTTATTCTAATCCTACAGATGGAATAGTTTTGAATGATGAAACTGCGGATAACAATATCATCCTGTCCAATTGCATTTTCGGCCCTGATCAGGACAATGGGATAAGGATGAATGGGGGGGATCAAAATGAAATTATGAGTAATAATATATATAATCATGATGATTATGGTGTCAACCTAACCAGCGATGCTATGAGTAACCTGATATTAAATAATAATGTCTATTCTAATGTTTTAAGAGGAATCAGTCTCGGCAGTGATGGCTGTGAGCACAATATTGTATCAGGGAATACTGTATTTGGATCCAATCAGAACGTTGGGATATATATCAGTCAGGGTGATCAAAACATTATTAGAGGAAACCATGTATACAAAAATGGATCATACGGTATCCATTTCAATTTTATGGCGGTCTCCAAT
>JAHITG010000221.1 GCA_018817865.1 Spirochaetota bacterium | reverse complement strand
TTTATCTTTTATTTTATTTTACTGTTTGTAAAAAATAATATTATCATTCATTTAGACTTCATTTTTAAAGAATTGGATGTCTCTTTTTATATTGTCGTTATTGCTGCTTTTTTGCTGGGATCCTTAAACTCAGCTGTTCTGCTTTATAAAAAAATAAAGAAGTATAAAAAAAAGAGCAAAGAAATTCAAAAATGAGAAAGAAGAGGAAAAACAATATCAAAATTGTACTTTTTACAATTTTTATCCTGTTTTATGTGAGTCTTCTTTTTTCCCAGAGCTACCTGGAAAAAAAAGAGTATGATCAGATCATTAAGATATATGAGAAAAAGGATTATAAAAGAGCTTATCAGCGGTTTAAAGGATTTATAGAAAAGTATTCCTCCACTTATTATCTTTCCGATGTTGTCTTTTATCTTGCTCTTCTGGAAAAAAATTATTATTCTTCTATTCTCCTGTATAAGGAATTAATAACCAGATTCCCAAAATATGAGAAAGCTGATGAAGCGTATTATCGCCTGGCTAAACTCTATCTGCTGCATAATAATTATTCTGAAAGTCTCAGGACTTTTGAAAGTTTAAACAAAGAGTATAAAAAGAGTAATTATTTATACGGGTCCGATTATTATACCGGCTTGATCTACTTAATAAAAAAGGATTATTCTGATTCCTTAAAGTTCTTTAACAGAGTGATCAAACAAAAGAAAACGGATAAATTTTATATTCTATCTTTGATCGGTAAAGCGAATATCCTTTTTGAGAAGAAAAAATATGATCAGAGTATAGATATTTTTAAAGAAACATTGAATTTGAAAGACAGAAATTATTATCCTTCTGCTTTTTTCGGGCTGGGAAATAATTATTATAAATTGAAAAAATATGATAAAGCTTATTATTATTTAAAGAGGATAATAAAAGAATTTCCGGGTTCCTCTGAATACGAGCTCGCAATGGAAAAAATAAACTTTATCAAAGACAATAAGACTATCTTCGATCAGATCAATTGGGATAAATATAAACCTGAAGAAAGGCCCCTGCAAAAGCAGAAAATAGATCTATACTCTATTCAGATAGCCAGTGTTAAGAATAAGAGATTTGCAAATGACTGGAGGATCAAGTTGAAAACAGCCGGGTACTCGACTTTTATTAAGAGTATTAAAACAAAGGAAGGTGTTTTCTACAGAACTTGTGTAGGAAAGTATGAAAAAAGATCCGATGCTGAAGATGTACTGAAAAAGATCAAATATGATTTTAAGCTGGAAGGAACTATCATTACAATAAAATAAATTTTTTTCTCTTGACATTAATATTAAAAGTGCTAAAATGATTTTACTTTTACGGTCAAACATTGGTTTTTTCAGTTCCTGGCGTTCAACATCTATTAATATCAACTGCTGATGCCTCCGAAAAGCAGAGCTTTTCCGAGGCATAAAATGGAAAGTAGAAAAATTAAAACTTGTAACACCAAATTTTAATTTTTTTACTAACACACATTTTATGGGAGGAAGAGATGGATGTAACTTTATCAAAGACGGCTTTGAAGGTTTTAGAAGCCCGTTATTTAATGAAGAAAGGGAATAAGATAGTAGAAAAGCCGATACAATTGTTTGAAAGGGTAGCTAAAAATATTGCCGAAGCAGAAGAATTGTATAAAGGAAATAAAGAAGAAGCTTACAAAGCCTTTTTTCAATTAATGACATCATTGAATTTTCTTCCAAATTCACCTACTTTGATGAATGCTGGACTCCCTTTGCAGCAGTTGTCAGCCTGTTTTGTTCTGCCGGTGGATGATTCAATGGAATCAATATTTTCAGCCCTGAAATACACAGCTCTTATTCATAAATCCGGTGGAGGAACAGGATTCTCATTCAGCCGTATACGGCCTGTTAATGACCTCGTTCATGTAACAGGAGGCATCGCCTCCGGCCCAATATCATTCATGAAGGTTTTTGACGGGGCTACTGAAGTAATAAAACAGGGAGGTAAGAGAAGAGGAGCAAATATGGCGATCCTTCGGGTTGACCATCCGGATATACTGGATTTTATTAAATGTAAGGACCGGGAGGGTGTTCTTGCTAATTTTAATATCTCTGTAGCTCTTACAAAAGAATTTTTTATTGCTTATGAGAAGAAGCAGGAATATAACCTTATCAATCCGAGAAATAGTAAAGTAATAGGGAAGTTAAAAGCAAAAGAAGTATTTGACCTGATCGCAAAGCAGGCATGGAAGAATGGTGAGCCGGGGATCATATTTATAGATAATATCAATGATCATAATCCAACTACTCATGTAGGCCTTATTGAGAGTACCAATCCGTGCGGTGAACAGCCTTTACTGCCTTATGAATCATGTAATCTGGGGTCTGTTAATTTATCGAATATGGCAGTTAAGGGTCAGGTCGACTGGAATTTACTGGAACAGACAGTCAAGAACTCTGTCTGGTTTCTGGATAATGTGATCGATAAGAATAAATACCCGATCGCGAATATTGAAGAGATGACAATGGCAAACAGAAAGATCGGATTGGGTGTCATGGGCTGGGCTGATATGTGCATCAGGATGAATATTAAATATAACAGTGAGGCTGCGATCAAACTGGCTGAAAAAGTAATGAAGTTCGTAAATGATAAAGGGATGGAGAAGTCTGTTGAGCTGGCCGGGTCCAGGGGGACATTTCCGAATTTTAAAGGGTCATCCTGGGACAAAAAGAATATTAAAATGCGTAATGCTACGATCACCACCATTGCTCCAACCGGTTCTATCTCCATTATTGCCGGAGCCTCATCAGGGATCGAACCGCTTTTTGCATTGGGATATTTGCGTAAGATCTCCATAGGTGATTTTTTAGAGATACATCCTCTTTTTGAGAAAGCAGCAAAAGAGAAGGGATTCTATTCAAAAGCACTGGTGGAGAAGGTGATCGAAAAAGGCAGCATTAAAGATATAAA
>JAHITG010000220.1 GCA_018817865.1 Spirochaetota bacterium | reverse complement strand
GTTAAGAGGAAATATAAAAACCCTGTTTGAGAATTATTCTGATATCCAGTATAAACCTGAAAAAAAGAAGGTTATAGTTAAAGGAAATAAAGCACTGATTGAGAATAATATAAAATACCGTGCGATTACTATTAATAAAGATCTGAAATCCCTTTTCTATCAGGGACGGGAAAGGATCTATTTAAAGAAAGACAGGAATAAATGGAAGATCATAGCATGGGTTTATGAGGATAAATAAAAATTTAGATAAGGAGGTGACTCAAATGAAGGTTTTAAAGATTTGTGTTGTAATGCTTGTAGCAGCCTCAATGGCCTTCATAAGCTGTTCTCAAAAAGACGAGGAACTGAATGTTTCAGAGAATATCCTGAAAGCAAAGGTTACTCTTGTGAAGGGAAGTGCCTATATTTTGCGTGAAGATGATCCAGCCAAGATCAGGGTTAAGATCGGGAAACGGATCCTTCCCAATGATGTGATCATTACGGGTAAAAATTCAGCTGTCAACATTGTTATCGCGGATAGAGGTCTGTTCAAGATCAAACAGAATTCCAATGTTTCCTTAAAAGACCTTATAAGAGTGGATGGTGACAATAATAAAGCAAGGATCAAGGTGACAGCAGGAAAGATCGTGCTGGGCCTGCAGAAATTAAAGAGAGGTTCTTCTTTTGAAGTGGAGACCCCGACGGCTGTTGCCGGTGTCCGTGGAACGTCATTCATGGTTTCTGTCAATCAGAAAGATACCAGTGCTTTCCCCTATTTCGTTAAGCTCAAGAAGAAAGAGGAAGTTGTTACAAAGATCGCCGTTTTGACCGGAAAAGTAGAATTGATCAATCCAAAGAATAACAGCCAGAAACTGATGATCTCTTCTTTAAAAGAAGCGACTTTAAATAATGATGATTTCAGAAATATCAAAGTTGAAAGGATCACCAGGATATCGCTGGATGAGATTTCTTCGATCAAAGATTACAGTGAGATCAAAGAATTGAAACTAAGGGAGATATCTGAAGAGATCAAGAAGGCTGAGCCGAGGATCGAAGATGTGATGAAGTCGGATCTGAAGACCAAGGCTGAAGTGAAATCAGGAAAGGAAGACCTCAGTAAAACTGAAGAAGCCATAGAAAAACAGAAGATCGAAGCCAAAAAAGAGGCTATCAAGAAACTGAAAAGTTCCACTAAAAAATCCGAAGGAAAATATCTTGATGATGAATCCGGCTGGTAAAGAATAGCGAAGAATATTGAAAATGATAGAGAAGGCAGGCCCCTTGAAAAAGGGTGTCTGCCTTTTTTAATAGAAAGGTAACGGATTGTCATCTTTTTAAATTAGGCATTCTTATATGCGGTATCAATTATATTCTTCAGTGCTTTTTATATGAAGCTTTACTTCTTAATATAATTCCTGTGGATCCATTTATCTGATTCACCTTTTTCATATGTTTCAAACATAATATTATCTTCAGATTCCTTTACATCGAGATCAATATATTTATTAATTCCTTTTTTTATTCGTTTTCCTCTTTTTGAAAGCTCTGCAAACCAGTTTGAAACATCCTGTCGTGTTACATTTTTAAACTTTCTATTATTTTTGTATTCAGAGATTGCTTCTATAGATGATGATTCAAGAAGTTTTGGCCAAAGCTTCCTGAAAAGTGCTGCTTGAGAATAAATATCGGCACTGTTGATCTCACCGTTGATTGCAAAGATATAACCTATAATATTTTTTCTCTTATAAGCTATTTCTGATAATTCCGTTATGTATTTTTTTGATTCCTTTTTTACTTTTTTATTCTCTAATGTTAATTGAAGGCTTGATTCGGAATCCCGATCTCTAACACCTGCACCCATATTATCACCTAAAGTGTCCTGAAATTTTGAAACCTCGCTCCAGACCTCCTGTTGGGATGACTTGCTTTTAGCCGCGATCTTCAGTTTCTTTGAAGAAAGCTGTTTTTCTGACCTGCTGAATGTCTTCTCCTCTTCTCCCCCCCTTCTGTTCCAGCGGTCCTGTTCAACACAAAAGGATTTGACAGGTATCTTTCCTGATCTCGGAGGGATAATGTAATCATACTGAAGAACCCTGTCCTGTTTTCCTCCTTTAACAATATCACCTGATTGGATATAAATATAGACATTACCTGAGACGTTGTTAACAGTGATCTGATTCACACTCTCAGTTTCATAAACAATTATCTTTTTCTGCTCCATTGCTTCCTCTAAAGTAATAATTGTTTTATTCTTAACTGTGTCTTCCCCATGAAGAAGAAAAACAGATAAATTTTTATAAGAAAAAGGTCCGGATATCATATATCCGTCAGGGGCCGCATAGACTGAAAGACGGAAAAAACAAAAAAGAAAAATACTACATAAAAATTTAATTCTATTCATGACTATCCTCCTGAAAAACATGAATTTCTTTACATCCTGATCCATTAGACTAAAAAAATGAAAAAAAGTTCCCGATTTATTTTTAAGGGGGCGGTGCATGACATTGGGAAAAGATAGGGACGGTGCGTGACATTGTGACACTACAATATTCAATACTACAATAGAATAGTGTCACAATGTCACGCACCGTCCCTTTTTTTAACTTGACATTATATTATTTGTGTTTATATTTAATTTTACTAAAAAAACGCGGGAGTGGCTCAGTGGTAGAGCGTCACCTTGCCAAGGTGAACGTCGCGGGTTCAAATCCCGTCTCCCGCTCATATTATCAATTTATGAAAGTAGATGCCAAAATTATAAATGAGGAAAAAGCCTCGGTTGTACTCGAAATAGAGGTTGATAAAGAGAGTATTTCTGAAGAGTATAATAGTATTCTTCAGAAATACCAGAAGCAAGCTTCGATCCCGGGTTTTCGAAAAGGTAAAGCTCCAGAGGCCATGGTCAAAAAAAGGTTTAAGAACAATATTGATGAAGATGTATTAAGTGATATCATACCAAAAGCTTATACAGAAGCATTAGAGATCACCAAAGTCGCTCCCTATACAGTTCCCGAGATCAAAGTCGAATCATTTAACGAAAAGGAATTGAAATTTAAAGCGGATGTTCAGCTCAGGCCCGAAGTAGAGCTTGGGACCTATAAGGGACTCAGCTTTCATCAGGATGAATATAAGATCTCCGATAAAGACATCGATAATGAATTACATAAATTACAGGAAAGATTTGCTGACTTTGTAAATAAAGATGATAAAAAGATCGCAGATGAAGACAATGTGGTACTGCAGGTTGAGGCTTATAATGAGAATAATGAGATCATAAAAGAGCTGTCAAATGAGAATCATAAGTTAGAAGTAAATAAAAAAAATTTATATGATGAATTTTATAGAAATATTATCGGCCTTAAGGTCAATGACGATAATGAGTTTTCCAAGGAATACCCCCGGGATTTTAACAATAAGATGCTGGCCGGAAAGAAAATCTTATACAAGATCAAGATAAAGGAAGTACAGGAAAAGAAATTACCCGGGATCGATGATAAATTCGCAAAAGATGTCGGGGATTATAAATCACTGGATGAGTTAAAAAAAGTGATCGAAGACCAGCTGAAGGGGATCCTTGATAATCATATATCGGTTCGGCTTGAAAAGAGTATGCTGGAGAAGATCTCCCATGCATCCAAATACAGAATTCCGGAAAGATTGATCGCGGACCGCTCTGCTACCTTATTAAATGATTTTCAAAAAAACCTGAAACAGCAGGGCCATGACTTTAACAGCATGATCGAGCAGAAGATCATTGACCTGGAAAAGATCAAAGCAGAAGTTCGTACACAGTCCTTGAAGGATCTGGAAGATTATCTTATCATAATGAAGATAATTGAACTGGAATCCATTAAAGTAGAAGAGAAGGAAGTGGATGACTTTATCAGCAAAGAAGCGCAGAATATGAAACAGGATGTAAATGAATATAAAAAGAAATTAAGCCAGGATATGCTTTCGTATATAAAGCAGGACCTCTTAACCAAGAAGGTCCTCACCTTTTTAAAGGAAAACAATAAGATCAAGAAAGGTAAAACCCATAAAATGGAAGACCTCATGAAAGAATCGGGGAGAAAAAAATGACATTAGTTCCAATGGTTATCGAACAGACAGGACGCAGCGAAAGAGCGTATGATATTTATTCCCGCCTGTTAAAAGAGAGGATCATCTTCATCGGTAATGAAATATCGGATGATATGGCCAATTTGGTCATTGCTCAGCTTTTATTTCTTGAGGCTGAAGATCAAGAGAAGGATATTTCTCTGTATATCAATTCTCCCGGAGGAGTCGTTTCATCCGGGATGGCTATCTATGATACTATTCAGTATATTAAACCTGATGTGGCCACTATCTGTGTGGGACAGGCTTCTTCCATGGGTGCATTGATTTTAGCTTCCGGTCAGAAAGGGAAACGGTCAGCATTACCGAATACACGTATCATGATCCATCAGCCCCTGGGCGGTGCCAGCGGACAGGCTACTGATATTGATATTCAAGCTAAAGAGATATTGAGAATACGGGATATTATCAATAATATACTTTCCAAGCATACGGGCCAGAACCTTCAGCGGATATCTAAAGATACCGACAGGGATTTTTTTATGTCAGCTAAGGAAGCAAAAGAATACGGAATCATTGATAAAGTAATATCAAAGAAGAGTTAGTATTTAATAATTAAGGGGAAGAAGGATGCCTAAATATATAAAAGAGACACCCGAAGTCCGGTGTTCATTTTGTAATAAGAGTGAAACGGAAGTCTTCAAGATAATGCGCGGTCCCGGGGTCTATATCTGTAACGAGTGTGTGGAGCTGTCAAAAGGGATCATTGATCAATCTTACATATTAAAAGAGAAAGATAAAAACAAGCATCAGTTAAAACCTGCTGATGTTAAAAGCATCCTTGACGAATATGTGATCGGGCAGGAGAATGCAAAGAAGATCATCTCCGTGGCCATTTATAATCATTATAAACGTATCCAGTTCCATTCCTTCATAAAGAGAAGGAACCTGCAAAGCGATGTTGAGATCGAAAAAAGCAATATTTTACTGATCGGCCCTACCGGAAGCGGGAAGACACTTCTGGCAAAGACTTTGGCCAGGATACTGAATGTTCCGTTCGCCATTGCCGATGCCACCGCCCTGACAGAAGCCGGTTATGTGGGAGAAGATGTGGAGAATATTCTGCTGCGTCTGATACAGAATGCAAATAATGATATTTCCAAAGCAGAAAAAGGGATCATCTATATCGATGAGATAGATAAAATATCCCGTAAAGGAGATAACCCTTCCATTACCCGTGATGTTTCCGGTGAAGGAGTCCAGCAGGCCCTCTTGAAGATCATAGAAGGGACAGTCGCTCATGTGCCTCCTTTAGGAGGGAGGAAACATCCTCATCAGGAGTTTATTAAGATCAATACCAATAATATCCTTTTTATCCTCGGAGGTGCTTTTATCGGGCTCGATGCTATTATTTCCAAGAGGATCGGTTCCAACAAGATCGGATTTGATATAAATACAAAAGAAAAGAAAGAAGCGGATAAGATGCAGGATATGATCCTGAATGAGGTTATTCCTGATGATCTGGTGAATTACGGCCTTATTCCGGAATTCGTCGGCCGTATCCCGGTAACTGCAATATGTAATCCGTTGACCCAGTCTGATTTCATTCGAATTCTGGAAGAACCAAAAAATGCCCTTATTAAGCAGTATACCAAGATGTTCGAGATTGATAATATTAAACTCTCCTTTACCAGGAAAGCACTCTTGACCATATCCGAGATCGCCTTCAAACAGAAGATAGGTGCAAGGGGATTGAAATCCATACTGGAATCAGTCATGCTGGATGTCATGTATGATATTCCCTCCAAAGAGAATATCGTGGAATGCCTTATTGATGATAAAGTTGTCCTGAAAAAAAAGAATCCAAAATTAGTTTATCTTACCGAAGAAGAAATAGAGGAGAATAAAAAGTTAGCATGAAGATATTAGGTACTCCAAAAAAGATCAAGAAAGCGAAAGTTATCGATTCTTTTACCGAAGATGAATTTCCGGTAATCCCGTTGAAAAATCTTGTTATATTTCCTACAATGACGCATCCATTCATGGTAGGCCGTAAAATGTCTATCTCAGCTATTGAAGCAGCCATGAAGTCCAGTAAAAAAGTTTTTCTTCTGATGCAGAAGAATTCAGAAGTAGAAGACCCGAAAACAACTGATATGTGTAAAGTGGGGACCATATGTGAGATCCTTCAGATATTAAAGATACCTGACGGGACCATAAAAGTACTGGTAGAAGGCATTAAAAGAGCCAGGGTCAAAGCCATCATAACGAAAGGCGGTCAGTATATTGCAAAAGTAGAGATCCCGGAAATAAAAAAAGAATCCGTTAAAAATGTGGATATCGAGGGACAGGTCCGTAATGTTACGCAATTGTTTGAAGATTATTTAAAGTATAATAAAAAGATCCCTCCTGAAAGTATTGTTTCTATTATGAGCCTGGAGGATCCGGACCAGATCATTGATATTATAATGTCTCAGCTTCCAACCAAGCCTCAGTTAAAGCAGAAAATCCTTGAAATATTTGATACTACTAAAAGACTGAAGGACCTCTCTTTTCTCATCTCTAATGAGATCGAGATCGCCAAGGTTGAGAAGAATGTCCATGAGAATGTTCGGAAGCAGATGGAAAAATCTCAGAAAGAGTATTACCTTCAGGAACAGATGAAGGTGATCAGAAAGGAACTGGGAGACAAAGGGGATTATCTTAATGAGATAGATGAATTAAAGGTTACCATTGAGAAGGCCAGGCTTCCTAAAGAAGCACTGGAAAAATGCAATAAAGAACTCAACCGTCTGGAAAAGATGCCGCCTCTATCCGCAGAATCTTCTGTTGTCAGGACCTATATTGACTGGCTGGTTGATCTGCCATGGAAGCAGAAGACCGTAGATAAAGTGAATGTCAAAGAAGCTAAAAAAATACTTGATGAAGATCATTATGGTTTAAAAAAAGTAAAAGAACGCATACTGGAATATATCGCCGTCAGGAAACTGGTGAAGAAGATAAAAGGACAGATCCTCTGTTTTATAGGGCCTCCCGGAGTAGGGAAGACCTCCCTGGCCCGGTCCATTTCCCGCAGTCTCGGCAGGAATTTTGTGAGGATATCTTTGGGAGGAGTCCGGGACGAAGCTGAGATCAGGGGACACAGAAGGACCTATGTCGGAGCCCTGCCGGGAAGGATCATTCAGGGAATAAAAAAGGCAAAGACCAGAAATCCTGTATTTTTACTTGATGAGATCGATAAGATGAGCACTGATTTTCGGGGTGACCCGTCTTCAGCACTGCTTGAGGTGCTGGATCCGGAACAGAACAATTCATTTTCAGATCACTATATAGAACTTCCATTCGATCTTTCCGATGTTTTTTTTATTACGACTGCTAATACGATCCAGTCCATACCTAAACCACTTATGGACAGGATGGAATTGATCTTTATCGGCGGCTACACAGAGATCGAAAAAGTACATATAGCAGAGGGATTTCTGATACCCAAGCAGACAAAGGAACACGGCCTAACAGAAACGAATATTATAATTACACGGAACGGACTCTTTGATGTTATAAGGTATTATACAAGAGAAGCCGGGGTTCGTGAACTGGAAAGGACCATTGCTTCCTTATGCCGAAAGGTGGCAAAAGAGATAGTAGAGAATAACAGAAAAGCAGCTATCCATGTAAAAAGTGAAGCGATCAAAAAATATTTAGGTCCTCATAAATTCAGATACGGAGAAGCAGAGGAGAAAGATGAGATCGGGGTTTCTACGGGCCTTGCATGGACCGAAGCGGGCGGGGATATTATTTCTATTGAGGTCTCTGTCATCCCGGGCAGCGGTAAGCTGATCCTGACGGGAAAACTGGGTGAGGTCTTTCAGGAGTCAGCCCAGGCAGCGCTTTCGTATGCAAGGTCAAAAGCCAAGAGTTTCAATCTCCCTCTGGATTTCCATAAAAAGAGCGACATTCACCTTCATGTCCCTGAAGGAGCGGTTCCCAAAGACGGACCGTCTGCCGGGATCACTATTGCAACAGCTCTCATCAGTGCCCTTTCTAAGATACCGGTCAGAAAGGACGTTGCCATGACAGGAGAGATCACCCTGCGCGGGAAGATCCTTCCTGTTGGAGGGGTAAAGGAGAAGGTCCTCTCCGCGAATAGAGCGGATATAAAGCATGTTATCCTGCCTTTTGAGAACAAGAAAGATTTTGAAGACATTCCATCCCAGGTACAGAAAAGGATCACTTTTTATTTTGTACAGAATACAGAACAGGTGCTGAAGATCGCCCTTTCCAGGAATGAACATATCAAATCAGATGCCTGCGAGATCATCACTGCAAAAGATCGGGAAGATAAAAAAAGATCAAAAGGATCCAAAACCAAAAAAAGCAGGAAAAAGAAGCAAGATTCAGTAGATTGGAATGCTAATGATGAGATACAGCCGAGTTTATAATCTTCTGCCTGTTCTGGTTGTCAGTTCCGCTCTCTTTCTGTTTATATCCTGTGAGAATAAAGTAACTGCTCCGGAGAGGATCGTTAACAAACCCGGACCTGTCCAGGCTGTCGGAAATAATGACAGTATTACTATAAAATTTTACGGCAATAATATTGAAGAGGGATTTAAGGGATACAATGTGTATGTGAGCACATTACCTGATATCAGCTCTCAGATGCTGTCCCCGGTGGTTAATTCATACGGGACATTTCCTACACTCCTCTACGGCAGTACCGGATGTTTTCCCAATGCTTCTGCAAAATCTTTTATTACGGTGAGCAGGGATTCAGCATCCGCCCCCATTAATGCGAATACAACATATTATGTAGCGGTAAGCGCCTATTTATTAATTGGAGAAAAAGAATACAACAGCCCTTTGACAGAAGATGTGGCTGTTGCCGTCAAAGTAAAAGGCAGTACGAATCTGCAGAATCAGAAGATAATCGGCAAATCAGGAGACGGCATAATTTTTAATAATGACGGCCAGATCACCATGACCAATGTAGCGGATAACTATTTAATGAACGGAACCGGCGATCTCTTTTTCAAGATAGAGAATACCAGCGGGACGTTCACACCCGTGCTTTCTGTCCAGTCTAATGACAGCTCTTTACAGGATGGCGGGTATGTTGCGAATATAGACGACTATGTGAACATCCCTTCCGCCGGGTATATTAATAATTATTTTATACCTGCAATTGCAGGGCATGTATATATCCTTTATAAACCGTCTATCAATAAATATGTAAAAATATATATTACTCAGATCGACGGTTCCTCTACCAGTGAAACATCGGATGTGAAGCTCTGGTTTGAGTATTCTTACTAAGTGTAATAATAATATGGCAGTTCAAAAAAGTTTAATGATCATTGGTGCCGGATTACTGCAAAGACCTGTTATAGAGATCGCCAAAGAGATGGGCTTAAAGACGATTGTAACGGATTATAATCCTGATGCGCTTGGTTTAAAACTTGCCGATGTCCCTATCGTAATGAGTACAAAAGATATTGAAGGTACGGTCAGGGCCGCCAAGAAATATTCAGAAAAAGGCAGGATCGATGGAGTTATTACGATCGGGACGGATGCTTCCATGACCGTATCCGCTGTGGCCAATGCCCTCTCTTTACCGGGGATTAAATTTGAAGCAGCAGAGTCAGCAACGAATAAGATCAAAATGAGAAAAAAATTCAAAGCTGCCGGGATCCCTTCTCCTGATTTTTCCGAATGCTGGAGTATAGAGGATGCCTTTAAATTTGCCGAGAAACATGAATTCCCGATCGTGATCAAACCTTCTGATAATATGGGTGCCAGGGGAGTACGGCAGATCAGGAAGTTCTCTGAAGTTCAGGAATGTTTTGACCATGCTAAAAAATATTCTCCCAGCGGAGAACTGATCATTGAAGAATTTATGGAAGGGTTTGAATTAAGTATTGATGCGCTGATCTTTGATAATAAAGTCGTTATCACGGGAATTGCAGATAGAATGATTGATTTTGAACCCTATTTTATTGAGATCGGCCATATTATGCC
>JAHITG010000219.1 GCA_018817865.1 Spirochaetota bacterium | reverse complement strand
TGTTTCGAATATCTTCTCCTGTTCGGATGAAGATACCCCGCCTGTTTTCTTGTTACAGGAAATAAACAGGATCCCTGATAACAGGCAAATAAAAATAAACTGTAATGCTGATCTTTTCATACCATCCTCCTTGATCCGCGAAAATCTACAGATGAAAAATAAAATTGCGTTTCTTGCTATGAATTCTTTTTTTTGTTTTTCCAATCCGGTATGATATTTTTTCAGGATCCCTGGTACATTCTATCTGAAAGTTGATCATCTTTTGAAATACATCCATTAAACCTTCCGGATCGACCTTTCTTTTGATCAAAGATCCCTCCTGCAGTTCCTTTATCAGATAATAAACTGACTCGATAGTTGAGAGGCAGAAAGAACCCGGCTGGGATTTAATAACAAATCGGGAATAATAAGAGTGCGAAAATGAGAGCATCGGAAGCTTCTGAAGATTATGGCTTTGCCTCATCATCTTTTTTGCCAGTATCCACGTGGCATCTATAATAAAGACAAGCAGCTTTTTTGCCGGATGCGCGGACAACCTCTTCTGCAGTTGGGCTGAATCGGATGTCAGAGAATTGGTCCCGGGATACAGGACCATAGAATAATATAAAGGATCATTGATATATGCATTAACAGCCGGATGATCTGTAAAATTAATTCCGACGATCAGCTCGGAATGTAACAATGATAAATGAGCCAGCCTGCCCGTACCGGTCCTCTGCCTGTAGGCTTCCTTGGGATGCATTAAAAAGACAAATTTAACTTGCGGATCGATCGGCTGTATCCATTTACAGTAGCAGGTCTTTATCGGACGGAAGCACCGGTAACATCTCCGGCCTGTGATTTCTCCAAGTACCATTCTTAAGTTTATCCTCTTTTTCAGGGATGATCTCTTCATTAATTTTACCAGTATACACCAAAAGAAAGAGAATGTCAAGACAGAAAAGCAAAGAACCGCAAAGAACCGGGACAGGTACAATACTTTGAAAAAGTATTGTACCTGTCCCGGTTCTTTTACAGCGGGCTCTGGAATTCGCTCATATGAACGATCTGTTCACATGAATATAGCTTTCCTTTTCCTATTCCCCGACATACCGGTTTAACATTCTGCTCCCAGTTCTTTTTTATCAGATTGATCTCCCAGAACGGCCATGTCCGGCACTGCATGGGCCGGGCTTTATAAATACAACACTTTTTATTTTGAAAGAAGATGCAGTCACCTTCGGGTTTTCTGATCACGGTAAAGGAGTAACGATTGACTGTATATTTTTTAATAAATTCCTTTCTGGAAAGGTGAAGAAGCTCTGATGCCCCGTCTATATCATCTCCATTTAAATAGACGCAGGCTTCCTGAAGTGAAACATTCCTGCAGCAGTCTCCGCATCGTTGACAGGAAAATCGTATACCTTTTTCAAACCATCTCTTTTTTTTCATGGACCGCTGATCTCTTATCACCGGGTCTTTTTTACTGTTCCTCATCTCTTTCTGTGTTCCTTACGCCATTTTTTGATCTCTTTGGACCTATCCTTCCATCTTTTTTTTGTATTCCCTGTTCCCTCCTCTTTCATCCTGATATAGGCCAGTTCTTTTTTTAATTTCAAATAACTGTTATACCTCGATTCAGAGAGGTCATTATTGGCTATTGCATTCTGAATGGCGCAACCGGGTTCACCGGTATGGGAGCAGTTGTGGAATTTACATCGTTCTTCTATTTTCTTAATATCCTCAAATGTGTCCTTCAGATCATCTTCCTCTGCCCACACGCCAAGCTCCCGCATCCCGGGTGTATCTATTACAATGGCGCCCGAAGGAAGAAGGTACATCTGCCTGGAGGAAGTTACATGTCTGCCTTTGTGGTCCTTTTCCCTGACCTCAGCAGTCTTGATCACTTCTGTCCCCATTAAAAAATTGATAATACTGGATTTCCCCACTCCGGATGAACCGATAAAGCAGATCGTCTTCCCTTTTTTCAATAATGGTGTAAGTTCTTCAAATCCGCTCTTCTTCTTTACGCTGATATAGATCTGTTTTGTTTTTCCGGCGATCCTGTCGACCTCAGATCTCATCTTTTTATATGATTTTTTCAGATCGGTTTTATTAAAGATAAGGACCGGCATCATTTCAGTTCTATGAACAATAGTAAGGTAACGCTCTATCCGCCTGAGATTAAAATCATTATCCAGGGCTGACACAATAAAAACGATCTCCGTATTTGCCGCAATTGTCTGTTCTTCGATCCTTTTTCCTACTTTTTGCCTTGAGATAACAGTTTTTCTTGGAAGCACCTCATGAACAATCGCTTTACTATCATCTTTAAAAATATCCACCAGGACCCAATCCCCGACAACAGGAAGATCTTTCTGTAATTGTGCATTAAATTCTATCTTTCCGGAATTCTCACCGATCATCTCACCTTCTCTTGTGATCAATCGATACAGGTTTGAGTATTGTGCAATAATGCGTGCCGGCTGCAGTTCCGAATTCAGCTTAATATACTGCTCTTCAAAAAAGGTATTCCAACCATACTTTTCTAAGAGTCCCATATTTTCCTCCAGTATAAGGATATATTAATTAAATATGATGTCAAATAAAGGGTCAGGTCTTGAGTACATCTGGTATTTGGGGTCAAACCTTGAAATTTGAATTTCCTAAAAAGAAATTCAAATTTCAAGGTTTGACCCCCGAGATTAAATATTTTCAAGACCTGACCTCATAAATTTTTTCATCTATTCAATCATACCTTTTTCAATTTTTTATTTGACAAAATATACAAAAAGAGTATATATATTCTCATCCTCTGATTTATTAAGGAGAAGAATATGACAATTGAGATCAAAAAAGTAACCGGCACATCCGAAATAAAAAAATTCATCAAGCTTCCCTGGACCCTTTACAAGGACGATCCCTTTTGGGCTCCTCCCCTTCTTATGGAAGAGGTAAAACGGGTCAATAAAAAGAAACATCCCTTCTTTGAATACGGCGATGCGGATTTCTTCCTGGCCTACAAGGAAGGAATTCCTGTTGGAAGGATCGCGGCTATTGATAATCCAAAGCATAATGAATTCCATAAAGATGACACTACGGGATTCTGGGGCTTTTTTGAATGTATAAACGACCAGAAGGTAGCTGATGCCCTCTTTGATACAGCTAAAGCATGGGTCAAAGAAAAAGGCCATAAAAATATGAGAGGACCTATGAGCTGCGACACCAATGATGAGGTCGGTATGGTCCTGGAAGGATTCGATCACATGCGTTTCTTCATTATGCCTCATAATCCTCCTTATTATATAGATCTCTGCAAAAAGTATAAGATGACAAAGGCCAAAGACCTCTTCTGCTTCGGGATTGCTCTGACCAATCCTGTTCCTGAAAGGGTCATGAATATTGCCGAGAAGATCCAGGAACGATATGAAAAGCAGGGATATATCTTCCGGAACCTGAATAAAAAGAATCTCAAGCATGACCTTAGGATCATTATGGATATTTACCAGGAAGCATGGAAGGACAACTGGGGATTTGCCCCCATGACCAAGCGTCAGTTTGATGAACTGGCTGAGAGCATGTCCCTTGTGGCTGCACCGGGTCTGGTCATCATTATTGAAAGTCCTGAAGGTAAACCGATCGGTATGGCTGTCTCTTTGTATGACTGGATGGAATGTACCCATTGGGCAAGGAAGTTTCCCTATGGAATGCAGAACCTGATGCAGCTTTTAAATCTTGCCTGGAGGCTCTTTTTAAAACCCAAGCCAAAATTCAAAAGAGCCCGGCTTTTTCTTGCCGGGGTAATGCCGGAATTCAGAAAAAAAGGATTTGATGCGATACTCTACGTATTTCCTTTTGTAGCGGGTAAGAAACTGGGCTTAACAGAAGGAGAGATGTCCTGGGAACTGGAAGATAATACAGCGATCATCTCCCCCATAGAGAAGGTAGGCGGAAAAGTGTACCGCAAACTGCGTGTCTGGGACTGTAAGATCTGATGGACCGGTATTAATGTGAAAAAGTATTGAAGAACAGGTATCCCGGCTGAAGCAAGGCTTAAATTTTTAATTGACAACTCGATTTTTTTTTATATAATCAAAATATCATCTTCATTATCCGGCAAAACGATTTTGCCGATGTCGAATTTGACAGGGATGTCAAAAATTCGACCAGGAGGAATCTTATGTTAAGTAATAAATGGGAAAACTTCTTTTTAGTCGTAATTATCCTTTCTATCATACAGCTCTTTTTAGAGGAGTTTGCCATAATCGGCAGCTGGATGGTATCCTCCCGCCATCTTCTTATATATATCGGCCTTGCATTTGATATTATCTTTACCCTTGAATTCATGTTCCGGATGACCATCTCCGCAAAAAAAGGAGAAGCCGGACTTTATTTC
>JAHITG010000218.1 GCA_018817865.1 Spirochaetota bacterium | reverse complement strand
TCAGAAAAACTGTTTTTTAATCTGGATATTGATATCGATTATAAAAAAAATAAGATTGATAATAAGATCATATTGATAGGCCAGTATGATGATAAATTCTGGTTTTTTAAGATAATTAAAGATACAGTAAAAGATTCTTATTATTTCAGCGCAAAGAAACCATTGCTGGATAATATTCATAATCTGAAGATCTCCATTCTTGACTGGTATAATATTATTACCCGGATCGAACCGGAGAAGCTTGAAATAGAATATGCTGTATCCAGAAACAGATGATCATACACATTAATAATAAGGAGTGAATATGGCAGACATACAACAAATACATCAATTGATCGAAAGCAGTATAGAAGTTAAAAAGTCATTGCTGACAAAAGATATACCTGAAATGATCTCCAGTGTGGCTGAACTTATCATTAAAACTTTTAAAGAAGGCCATAAGCTCTTAATTTGCGGTAATGGTGGAAGTGCTGCGGATTCCCAGCATTTTTCAGCTGAGTTGGTCGGAAGGTTTATGACTGATCGGGATCCTTTTCCTTCGATCGCTTTGTCTACTGATACATCTTTAATAACCGCATGGTCTAATGATCATTCTTTTGAAACGATTTTCTCGCGACAGGTGGAAGCATTGGGACAGAAGGGGGATATCCTGTTTACAATAAGCACTTCAGGTAATTCAAAGAATTGTATTGAGGCTCTGACAGTAGCCAAAAAGAAGGGATTAATTACTATTTCCCTTTTAGGCCGTAAGGGTGGTAGAATGAAGGAGATATCTGATCACTCTATTATAGTACCGGACGAAAGGACATGGCATATCCAGGAATCCCATATTACGATCATTCATATCTTATGTCATTTAATAGAAATGGGGTCAAAAAAGTAATTGACATCATAATTAATAGTATTATTATTTTCAAGCACTCAAGAGTACTAAAGCAATTGTGTACGCTTGTACGCAATGGAAAGTAATTATTATCAAATACGGGATGTGGCGCAGTTGGCTAGCGCGCTTGCCTTGGGAGCAAGAAGCCGGGAGTTCAAGTCTCCCCATCCCGACATTTGTTGCGCCCGTAGCTCAGGCCAGGGATGGCCTGAGTGCAAAATTCGCATGGACGCAGGAATTTTGCCTCAGTTGGAACATTATTATGGTATGAAATTGTTTTGTTTGTTGCGCCCGTAGCTCAGCTGGATAGAGCATCGGATTTCTAATCCGAGGGCCACAGGTTCGAATCCTGTCGGGCGTAAATTAAGTCTTTATTCCAAGTTTGAAAATATTTCTAATAAGTGAAGGAGGAGTTATGTACAAAAAATTAATAATACCGGTTATTTTTGTTCTTTTAGCATTCTCTATCGGGTGTTCTAAAAGCGGTAAATACAATGATATGAAGATTCTCTTTAGTAAAGTGATGGAAGCTCAGGAATCCTTTATTTCAGACCTGGAGAATACGATGAAAGCAGACGACGCTGCTGATGCTATTAATGCATTAGCCGATAAAATGGAAAAACTGATACCGGAAATGAAGAAGATGGAAATGAAGTATCCTGAACTAAAGGATAAAAAAGAACCGCCAACAGAACTGAAAGAGAGTATTGAAAAGTTAGGCATGATAGGAGCTAAAATGAGCCGGGTTTCAGCGCAAAAACTAAGTATTTATGTTAATGAACCTGAAGTTCAAAAAGCAACTATTCGGCTTGCTCAAACAATGCAGTAATTTTTTTTATGAAGTTTAAACTTCTTTTACTAATATTTCTGATCGTGCAGTGTTATCTTATCTCCTGTTCCCCTGAACAAAAAAGCACTATCTCGGGTATACAGATCCGATCCATTCAGAATAACCTTAATAAAAATATTTCCAGGACACTGGAAAGTGATATTTTTAATGACGTGAATGTTGGAATACTGATCACGACTGCTGATAATGAGAATATCCTGTTCAAGAGAGATGAGAAAAGACCGTATATCACGGCTTCAACATTTAAAGTGATCTCATCAGCTGTCAGTCTTGTGAAATTGGGACCGGACCATCAGTTTAAGACCCCTCTACTCACAGACGGCAGATTATCCGGAGATACTCTGAACGGAAACCTCTATATATCCGGGAAAGGTGATCCCGGCCTTAAAATAGATAATATTCATGATGCAGTAGATCAGTTAAGAAAAAAGGGTTTGAAACGGATAAACGGTGATATTATTTATGATGTCTCCTATTTAGATAAAGAAGAGAATCGATATAAACCCAACGCCCGAAACCTGTATGCCCCTCCCGGTGCATTGAATTTAAATTACAACTGGATCGATGTCCGGGTCATTGATGGCTCACCTGCCAAGCTTTTTTTAAATCCTGAAACTTCTTATGCCAGACTTACCTATAATGTGAAAGTGGCTGATATTGATCAGCCGGGCCGGCCTGTGATGACTTTTAAAGAGTATAACTGGGGTGATCATTTCAATATTCAGGGCACCATCACAAGGTGGGATAAAAAGTATCATTATGTTCATCTGGGAGTTTCCCGGCCGGGACTGTTCACGGCAACTATATTGCAGGTGATATGTAAAAAGAAGGGGATCATTATTACCGGAAAGATCAGGGAGGGACGAACACCTGAGAATGCAGATATCCTCTCTGAGATCAGATCCGTACCCTTGAAAGAGACAGTACGGGTCATGAACCAGGAGAGCAACAATGTTATAGCTGAAACACTGAATAAAGTTCTGGGTGCCGAGTTTATTTCTCTCCCCGGAACAAGAGAAAAGGGACTGAAAGTTCTAAAAAAGTTCTGTATCCTGGATATTGGAATGAAGGAGAATGAATTTTCAATAGGGGATGCAAGCGGTTTATCCGTTAATAACCGATTTTCCGCATATAATTTTGTAAAGTCATTGAACTATTTTTATAAGGACAGAAAAATAAGGAAGGCACTATTGCCGACTCTTGCTCTTCAGGGGCATCATCCTCATGCCATGATCCCCGTACCGCCGGACCATATTAAAGTATTAGTAAAAACAGGAACCCTCTCTGTCAGCGGTGTGAATACGGTGATCGGATATATTTTGATAGAATCCGGTCCTGCCTTCTCTTTTGCTGTTCTGGCAAATCGTAAGCGTCCGGGTCCGATGACATATTCAGGCACCTTAACGAATCCCATCCTTACTGCAATAGTTAACAGTTTAAAAGAGATATATCCAATTAAAAAAATATAGAAATATTATCCCAAAGCTGTATATTGTTAATATTCCTTTGTTCACTGAAAAAACAATAAGTAACAGGAGGGTAGCATATGGAGCTGCAGATTTCCAGTCCTTCTTTTCAGGATGGGGAGATGATCCCGGCAAAGCATACGTGTGACGGTGATGATCTTTCTCCTGCTTTAGAATGGTCAAAAGTCCCGGATGGGACCAGATCCATAGCTGTTATATGTGATGATCCTGATGCTCCGGCAGGGGAGTGGGTCCACTGGGTCCTTTTTAACCTTTCCGGAAATATCAAACGGTTAGCTGATGGAATACCGGCTGATAAAGCTCTTCCGAACGGAGCGAAACAGGGGGTCAATGACTTTAATCGAATAGGATATGGAGGGCCCTGTCCGCCCGGAAGAACTGTTCACAGGTACTTTTTTAAAGTTTTTGCTTTAAACACGAATTTAGAGCTTGATTCCGGTATTACAAAGTTTGATCTTATTAAAGCAATGGAAAGTCATATCCTGGCAAAAGGACAGTTGACGGGAAAATACTCACGGAGTTGAATTTATATCACATTGAATTATATTCTTTCAGCATCTTTTTCCTGATATTCAAGAGCATGCTGTTCTGATCTTTCTTCATTTTACTGCTGATCATGATCGGTTCCAGTATCTTTATTTTTATTGGCTGCGGGTTTATTAGAAATGATCCCTTCTGATTTATATAGAGAGTATTTTTTAATATGACGGGTAATATGGGGACGCCGGTATTGGTTGCAATAACCATACTACCGGATTTAAATTCCTGGATAGTGTCTGATAATGACCTTGTTCCTTCAGGGAAGATAGCTACGGAAATATTTTTTTTAATTGTATGAATGGCCTTTTTTATAGCTTTATATGCTTTATATTTATTCTTTCTGTCAAGTTTAATATATCCTGCAGTGCTGATAACAGTTCCAAAGAACGGTATATTGAAGAGTGATTTTTTAATTACCCAGCTGAATCTGAGTTTATTGGCAAAGATCGAGAAGATGACGAGAATATCAAACAAGCTTTGATGATTACATACGATCAGTACCGGTTTTTTTGTATTGAATGACGGGTTCTTGGAAGAGACATATTTTAATGTGGAACCGGAAATAAAGAGTAAAATATTTTTAGTAGATACGCTAAGCGACAGGTGAAGGTACTTTTTTAGAAATGGAAAAGGTAATATGAGGACAGCAAAGACAAAGTGAAATAGCGTAGAGAAAAATAAAAATTCATAAAAATAGAGTGTTATTATAAAATTGATGATCATATGATATTTTTATTTGCATAAAAAATATCGAAGATTTTTTCTCCTGCACATCTTTTATCATTTATGCTGAAAATAGTCTCGGTAAGTTTTTTACTCTTTCTGGGTAAAGCCCTCTTCATTAAGACTCCTCCTTGCTCAGTTTTTGATTACTCTCTACTATTCTCGTACACTTAATTTTTTTCTTTAGAGGAGTTTATCATATTCAGAAGGTCATTTAACTCATTTTTCATGCGCTGGAGGATCGTTGTTATTCCCGGAGCCTCTTTTCTTTTCAATTCATACCAGAGCCTCTTTTTCGCACCCGGGATCGTATACAGTTCCTCGTAAAGGAGTTCTTTGATCCTCATTGCAATTTCCAGATCTTTACGGTTGTACAACCTGTGGCCGGAATCCTTTTTTTTAGGTTTTAAGAATCCTATCTCTTTTTCCCAGTTTCGAAGGACGTGCTGCTGAACACCTACGATCTGACTGACCTCGCCGATAGTAAAATAAGATTGATCTTGATTATTCTCTTCCATGGTTAACTTCGTTAATATATTTAATAAAATTTTTTGATGGTACAAATTTAACTTTTTTTTCTCCTTTAATATGTGAAACTTGTTTGGTCTTTGGATTGATAAAAGATGTCTTCTTTTTTTTGACAACCTTAAAACATCCAAAATTAACAAGATGTACCTCTTTTTGATCTTTTAAAGAATCAGTGATCTGTT
>JAHITG010000217.1 GCA_018817865.1 Spirochaetota bacterium | reverse complement strand
TGAGGCAGAATTTTACACATCCGTGTAAATTCTGCACCTCGGCCATCCATGGCCTTTGCTACGGGCGCACTTTATATTACAATTTCAAACTATTTAAATGTCCCAGCTGAGGCAGAATTTTACACATCCGTGTAAATTCTGCACCTCGGCCATCCATGGCCTTTGCTACGGGCGCACTTAATATTAAAAGTATTATATACAATTAATTGTATTTGTCAATATATATTCATAATAATAAAAACAATTCTAATCGCAGGCTAAAGCCTGCGGCTACCAAAATTAAAAATAAGTAAAGTTTTAGAAAAATGGTTTAATTCAATTTCCGGATTTGAAAATCATAATTTTTACATGGATGTAAAAATTGATTTTCACCTCGGAGCATCCCAGGATGGGATGCGAGAATGAGGAAATGAATTAAGCCATTATTCAATAAATTAATTCAATAATAATACATCAACGCTTCAATGGCGCGGAGGGTGATCCAGTCGTCCTGGTATTTTATATCCTTCCACATTTTTCCGTTCAGAGTCCTCTTTGCCTTCCAGCTCCCATCATTTTCCCTTAATTTATATATTCTTTCTGCAGTACCCTGTAGAATGCGATTCTTCTTTATGCCCAAACGGCCTAAAGTGATAAGTACTTCCAGCAGATCAGAATCATAATGCAAAGGGAATTGAAAACGTGTCCAGCTCTTCTTCTGTTTATATTGCCCGGACAATTTCATTTCAGATTTCATCTTCCGTATCTCTTTTCCACTTTTCGTCCAGACATCCTTATTCCACCGGGTTACTTCGACCGGCTGGTAATGATCTATCTTAACATCTAAAAGTTTCTGTACTGCTTTACTGACCGAATTTCTCAACAGTTCTTTTCGCTCATTTTCCCGGAGAAGTTGCGCTGCTTTTAAAAATTTTGGCAATACCATGACACAGGTAGGATTCAGCATAACCTCCATCACAAAACAGTTCATCCCGCCATCGATCCCCAGATTAGAAGCCAGCCACTTAAATGCATTTTGAACACGCTCATCAGAAAAAAAGCCGAAGTAGGTTAAAAAATAAGATGCATGCGCGGTAAAACAGGTGAAGGCCCTTGATGCCCGTCTATCAGATTCAAAAGCTCCGATCTTTTCTACATAGCATTTATCCATAAAATATTTACAGGAATCCCTGAAAAGAGAATGATCCGGAGGAGCCCCTAACGTTGCAGCAAAAAGAAGGGTCCAGCTGGTTCCCTGATATTTTTTATACATGGCTCCCGGATTTGAGGCATACCACCATCCTTCTTTATTACGATCAGCCTGAATGGTCATCAATGGTTCTTCGATACAGGCAGCCTTCTGAAGTTTCTGTACCGCCGGGTCTGCCGGTCCTTTATTTTCGAAGCGTCGTAAATATTGTGCTTTTATTAATGAAGATGGATGGTTTTTCAGTTTTTCTAAAACTTTTTTAAGATCTTCTTTGATATCCATATTCATTTGGGTGAAGATACCTGTCAGACATAAAAAATGGGTGGATGAGGGGATTTGAACCCCCGGCCACCTGGGCCACAACCAGGTGCTCTAACCGGGCTGAGCTACATCCACCATCTTTTGGGTTTTGTACACTTTTGTGTACCTCGTACAATAAAGTGTACGAGGTAATTTATATCACATATTTTAGATTTCAACTTTTTTTATACAAAAATAATTAAAAAACAGATCATTCTCCGATAAGAAAGACCATAATCGGAATATCCTGTTTCATGTTTAAAGCATCGATGAGCTTTACGATCTCAAAATCGTCTATAAACCTTACCTTTAATTCCAGCTGTTTCATTTTTAAAAGGATCTGGGCAATAACCTGGCCTGTCTCCAGATAAACCTTCTCCTTATCCTTCTGGTAAGCTACATCATTGGCCGAGATCAAAAGAATTCCTGGAACTCTTGTCGAAAGCTTCAGTATTTTACAGAGATTTTTCTTCAGGTCACGGGATTCTATCTTTTTAAGCTTATGATTATTGGGTTTATACACATAGAAGCCCTGTTTTAAATGGTCCACATCATTATTATCAATACAGAGATAAAGATTAAGAGGGAAGTTCAGTAAACTGAAGACGGTCCTTTTATTCTTGACTGTTTTTCCGTATCCTGCCCAGAGAACTTCTGACAACTGATCCAATTTTAATTTATTATTTTTGAATTTCCTGGTTGTATTATCCGTCATTAATAAATTATTCAGAATATCAGTTTTTCTGTATTTAAGATCTGATAATGATATAACATTTATCTGAAAAAGGCCTTTTATTAAAAAATAAAAGATGAAGATCACCAGTACACCGATAAGGCCTAAGGATACATTCTTCCAAATATTTTTTTTCATAAATCCTCCTCTCTATAAAATATATTTTTTAAGGTCATTATTATCTTTCAATTCCTGAACGATCTTCTTCACTTCCTGTTCCCGGCTTCGGTCTGCCACCAGGACAGCATCGCCATCCTTCACAATGACAAGATTATTTATCCCGATCGTGGAAATGATCCCATGGTCACTGATCACAATACTGTTCTTCGTATCGATCCCTTTCCAGTCAGACCGTATAACATTGTTATTCTCATCCATTTTATTCACGCGGGATAATGAAGACCATGAACCTACATCATCCCATGTATACTGCGCTTTCAGGGAAAGGACATTATCAGATTTTTCCATGACACCATAATCAATAGATATTTTAGGAAAAGTTTCAAAATTTTTCCTTATAACTTCTTTCTCATCAGCAGTCCCGATACTATCTTCTATCTCCATCAAACCGTTATACATTTCCGGCAAATACTTTTCAATTGCTTCCAGGATCGCATTCGTTGTCCAGATGAACATACCGCTGTTCCACATAAAATTTCCCTTTTGAAAATATTCCTTGGCCAGTGTATAATCCGGTTTTTCCTTGAATGATATTACTTCATATGCATGATTATCATACTCGGTATTGATAACTTCCCCCAATTCAATGTATCCGTATCCTGTCTCGATCCTTGCAGGTTTGATCCCGAAAGTGATCAGACATCCCGTGTCTCTTGCTAAATTCTGAGCAATAGTCAGATCTTTCTGGAAAATATCCTTCTCCATGATCAAATGATCAGCCGGCAGAACCACCATCACGCTTCCCGGATCTCGCTTCTGAATAAAAACAGCTCCAAAAGCAATGGCGGGAGCGGTATCCCGTCCGAACGGTTCAAGGATATAGTTTTCAGTCGGTATCTGAGGTAATATTTTCCTTATATCATCTAAAAGGCTTTCGTTGGTAGAAATAAAAATATTTTTATATTCCGCAAGTCCTTCCAGCCTTTTAACCGTATCTTCGATCATGGTATTGTTACTTACGATAGGCAGCAGTTGTTTCGGTTTACTCACCCGGCTTTTTGGCCAGAAGCGTTCACCCTTCCCGCCTGCCATTATCATTATATTCACTTTTTTCCTCTATTTAGAATTTAATTTACTTTAGCAGATTTTTTATGAACCGATTTTAAAACAACAAATGCTGTTAAAATGCTGTTATAAAATGATAATATTTTTTTAAAAAAATTTGTCAAGGTATAAAAATTTATTTGTTGAAATTAAGTTTCAAAAATTATATACTGTAACCTATGAAAACAGACATTCAGGTAATTATTAAAGCATACAATTTCAGCTCGATCGAATACGTTAAAACAGGGACCACAGCCGCTGAAATACTTAAGAATAGCAGAGTATCAAATAAAAAAGAGATCATCGTAGCTATTGTCAATAATGTTTATTGTGACCTCAGTAAGGTCATTAATCATGACAGTGATATACAATATATTTCAATAAATCAGATCAGCGGTCTGAAATTTTACCGTTATACTACTGTATTTATATTAAGTTATGTGATCTTTAAATTATATAAAAAAAATATACTTAATATAGGTCCATCCATTCATTTCAATTTTTATTTTGACCTGCAGTTAAATGATCGGATCAATAATAAGAACCTGAAAAAGATCGAACAGGAATTTAGCCGTATTGTTGCATCCAATTTAAAGATCCAGACCGTATACCTGACAAAACAGGAGGCCATCAGATACTATGAAAAACATCATGATCATGATAAGGTCAAGCTAATGCAGTATCTGAACAAGGACCAGATAAAATTCTATAAAATAGGAAATTATTATGATGTGTGCGCCGGCCCGATAGCTCTTAATACCGGTATTATTAAAAAATATAAATTTTGCCTGTATCCTCCCGGATTTCTGATAGAATTTCCTCAGATCAAAAAAAGCAGGTCTAAGATCCTGAAAACCGTTAATCCAAAAAAATTAAGCAAAGTCTTCCTGGAAACAAGGAACTGGTATAAGATCCAGAATATAACCAATGTTGCACAATTAAATGATCTGATCAAGCATGATAAACTGTCTGAGATCATAAACATCTCTGAGGCTTTGCATGAAAAAAAGATCTCACTTATTGCGGATGAGATCACGAAAAGAAAAAAAGATATAAAATTTATTCTTATTGCAGGGCCGTCCTCCTCAGGCAAAACATCCTTTGTTAAACGGTTATCGATCCAATTAAAGGTCAATGGGCTGAAACCGGTCAGTATCTCTATTGATAATTATTTTGTCAGCAGAGAGCAGACACCGAAAGATGACAAAGGAAATTATGATTTCGAATGCCTGGAAGCGCTCGATGTCGACCTCTTTAATGAGCACCTGAATGATCTTCTTAAAGAGGAAAAAATAGAGATGCCGAAATTTGATTTTTTAAAAGGATCAAGAAAAGAGAAGACAATTCCCCTGAAACTAAAGGAAGATCAGATCATACTGATAGAAGGGATCCATGGCTTGAATGAAAAACTTACTTTTGCGGTTCCAAAAAATAAAAAATTCAAGATCTATGTATCAGCTCTTTCCCAGCTTCGTATCAGTAATAATTTCAGGATCCCCACCAGAGACACAAGGCTCTTCAGGCGCATCGTGCGCGATTTCACATACCGCGACCATACCGCCCACGAAACCTTGTTGATGTGGAAGAATGTCCGGCGGGGAGAAGAAAAATATGTATTTCCATTCCAGGAAGATGCAGATATCATTTTCGACTCCGGCCTGATCTATGAAACCTCAATATTAAAACCACTGGCTTATAAGTATTTAAAAATGGTATCCCATAATGTGCCCGAGTATGCGGAAGCCAGAAGATTACTTGATACCCTTGATTATTTTCTTCCTGCTTCAGAAAAAAGTGTTCCAAAAATATCATTATTAAGAGAATTTATCGGGGGCAGTACCTTTACATACTAAAATTACATATTCATATGTAATTTTAATAAAAAATATGTTGAAATCAAAAAAAGATATATATATTATAAAATATCAGCTTTTTTTAAGCTACAGTTAAAAAGAGCAAAGTATTGAAGTGATCTTAAGGGTAAAATATTTAAAAAGGGGTACGGCATGGAAGAAAAAGATATCTATAATGAGAAACTTCCCATCGAGCAAAAAATATTCTTCTTTGATCTAAAAACGACACCTCAGGGAGAATATCTGAAAATCACAGAAAAACGACATACCATGAGAAATACGATCAAAGTTCCGGCAAACGGATTGAATAACTTTAGAGAATCATTAGAAAAGGTCATCAGTTTTTTGGATTCTTACGAATCCCAAAGAGAATGATCTTTAAGTATTACATTATCAACTTTGCACTTATTAATATTGGTTCTATATTAATATCAGGAGGAAACTAAATGGCAAAAAAGATCAAGCTTAAAGAATTTATACATAGCATGATACGCATTTTTACGCATGATATATGGGCATTTGAATCACAGGATATATCGAACATCAGAAAAAAGGTTTTCAGATTTTTCAAGGGTTGTTATCTTGTCTTTCACGGATTCATTAAGAACAAGTGCCTCCTGCGGGCCTCCGCTTTGACATACACCACCATTCTGGCGATCGTCCCGCTTCTGGCTGTAGCCTTCTCCATTTTAAAAGGTTTCGGCTTTCAAAACACCTCCACCATAAGAAATGTTTTACTGAAATTCAGCGGCGGAAAGTCTGCAATAGCAGATAATATTGTCCAGTATATAAACAACACAAATGTAGGTACTCTGGGAGCGATCGGTGTCGCTCTGCTCTTCTTTACGGTCATTTCATTATTAGGAAATATTGAAAAATCATTTAATGTAATATGGGGGATCAGAAAAGGCAGGCCCTTTACCAGAAAGATCACTGATTATCTTTCAGTCACGCTGATAGCACCGCTTCTGTTCATCGTTGCGGCCAGTGCAACGGCAACTCTCCAGAGTAATGTCATTATTCAGAAACTTTTGAGTATTTCCGTATTAAGTTATATATATTTATTTATTTTAAAGGTCCTGCCCTATACCATGATCTGGCTGGTCATGACCTTTCTCTATTCCTTCCTGCCTAATACCAATGTCAAATTTACTTCAGCTCTTGGAGGAGGTATTATCGGAGGGACACTATGGCAGATCGCTCAATGGGGCTATATATCATTTCAGGTCGGTGTTGCAAAATACGGGGCAATCTATGGCAGCTTTGCCCCGCTTCCCCTCTTCCTGATCTGGGTATACTTCAGCTGGGTAATAGTACTTCTGGGAGCTCAGATCAGTTTCGCGATACAGAATCTGAAAACATTTCAGAAAGAGGCAGGAGTTCTTAAAGTAGATAATGAAAAAAAACAAAAACTGGCTGTAAAGATACTACTATTGCTCTCAAAAAATTTTGAAGCCGGTAACGAACCTCTGACTAACGAAGATATGGCCAATCAATTAACGATCCCGGTGACTCTTGTAAATGAAGTACTCTATATACTTGAAAAATACAGGATCGTAATTCAGGTTAAAAAAACAGGCGGCCAGTATTTCAGCCTTATCAAGCCGCCGGAAAAGATCTATTTCCCGCAGATAATAAAAAATTTAAACCAGTATGCAGAAACAGATATTTCTGTCTCGCTGGATAAAGAATATAAATATATCGAAAGCTTATTTGAAAAGATCGACCTGATGATACAAAAAAGCAATATAAATATGAATCTGAAAGAGATACTTGCCAGGATCAAGTGAGCTTTTACGAAGAAACATTGACACTTACATTTTTATCCAGAGAAGTCGCATCTCCAGGAGCATTGTTACCCGAGATCTGAGTCCAGACATCCTTCAGGTCCAAAAGCATGGTCAGGACCTCATCAATGGGTTTTTTATCTTTATTTATATTAGATTCCATTAAACGTTTGTTCATGTAGAGATACAGGTTGTACAGCTTATGAGCGATCTCACCCGCACTCATATTCAGAGAAAGTAAAAGTTCCATGATGATATCCTGCGAACGCACGATCTTATTATGGGCTTCTTCGATCTCATTTTTATCTATGAATTCTTTAGCCTGATTCAGAAATTTAATAGCCCCATCATAAAGCATAACGATCAGCTTACCCTGATTCGCAGTCTTGATCTGCGTCTCTTTATACTTATCATAGGGATTAGATTTGCCTGGTTTTGCCATAATTATATCTCCATTTACATAATCGGTTCTTTTCAAAACAAACTTTAATCCACTTAAGACCGGGCCTGTCTGATCCTGACTATGGTTCCGGACTTTCTGGGTACATAAACAGGGATCTCTCCGGATGCATTCATCTCACATTTCTCATTATTAAGGAGATTTATTCCTTTAAGTTTCCGTTCGGGTTTCCCTGCAGGAAACAGCTTTTTATCCAGTTCTATCATGGAATATTTTGATTCTTCTGCATTGTTTACTGCGATCAAATAGTACTCATCCTTCTTTTTCTCAGACTGCACTGTTCCAATGGCCTCGATCGTCTTTCTAGCGAAATCTTTACAACCACTTCCAACGAAGCCCTCGGCATCGATATCAATTTTTTGTCCGTCAGCAGAAATTTTGATTTTTAACTCTTT
>JAHITG010000216.1 GCA_018817865.1 Spirochaetota bacterium | reverse complement strand
TCCCATTCTTTTTTATCCAGAAGGCGGAAAGCAAGTGAAGGAAATGTATTGGCAAGTGTTATCCCGGCTTTTTTATCGGGATATCCGGCAAGGACTTCCTTTATGGCCAGAACGATAGCTTCAATGGATGTAACAGCTCCTGTTAATTTAAAGAGCTTGGGAATATTCGCATCACCTGCCTCCATGATCCAGTCAATGATCTTTGCTGTTAACGATGCATTCTGTGAAACAATATCTCCCTCTGTACCATCCCCTCCCTGCGGACAGGAGAGACTGTACTCGATCCCCATGACTCCGCATTCCTCCAGCTTTCGGGTATTATTCTGCCACCCCTTCCTGTCGTCTTCATCATTGCCCGTTACCGGGCCCCCGGTACTGACCATGGTAAGTCTTTCCGGATATTCCTTCACCAGCTTCTCTACTTCTTTACATACTCTGTCCAGCGGATGGCCTGATACATTATCACAATTCGCATAGGTCATTGCACTCAGGGCAAACATATACTCTGAAGGAATATGGATGGGAAGGCCGTCAAAACTGGTCTTCATGATACCGCCTGTCCAGCCGGATTCATATGCCTTCTTCATCTGATCGTAACCGTCTGAAGGAGGTGCAGCTGAAAGCAAAAAAGGTGTCTCGACCTTTTTTCCGAAAAATTCAGTTTCAAGGGAGACCGGAATTGAATAATAACCTTGAATAATAATATTACTCTTTAATTTTCCTGCGGCTATTGGCTTTTTTTTCCCTGACACAACAGCATCCATTTCCACGGCAATATTCTTCCCGGAAGCAACTGCCTCTACAACCGTAGTAGGCCCGTTCTCATAATCCCCCGCGTAAAAAACTTTTTCATTCTTTACTCTCTTAAAATCACTCCTGCTTCCGATCGCAATGATAACACGCGTAATACCGGTATGGATGCTTTTTGAATCAGAGAGATCGCATACATTGTTCAGGCTGAAAGTTTTTCCTTCGATCAGGGAAACGCGGGAGATCTCGATCCCCGTGATCTTTCCATTTTTCTGAAGGATAGAGCAGAGCCTCGTACGGGTCTGTACATTGATGTTTTCATTTATCAATTCCTTTAATTCCTGTTCCTCCATTAAAAGTTCACTCAAGGTTTCCAGAGCGAACAGCTGGACGTTCTTGGCTCCCTGCTTCCTGGCAGTCACTGCCGTATCAGCTGCAACAGCTCCTCCGCCAACCACAGCAACCTCCTGCGATCTCATATTGTATTTTTCCGGTCTTAACAGATATTCTATTGCATTTAAAGCAAGATCCTCATGATCGACATTTAATTTAAAAGGAGACCAGAGCCCGACTGCACCGAGAACAGCAGAATACTTCTTTCCAAGCAATTCTTTTGCATCTTTAACAGGATGATCATAATGTACTGTAATATCTCCTAAAGAAAGGATAAAATCAATATCTCTCTTGATAACCTGCCTTGGAAGGCGGAAATCCGGGATCAGGCTGATATAACCGCCGGGGATCTTTTCTTTTTCGAAAATATCAATAGAATACCCCAGCTGGGCAAGCACAGCAGCAGCAGAAAGACCTGTCGGCCCGGCTCCGATGATCGCGATCTTTTTATTATTCGGTTTTACTTTTTTAAAATTCGGAAAAACCTTCAATTCACGGGCTTTTTCAATAATATAGGCCTGTAAGGAAGGAATATCAATGGACCGGTCTAATTCATTCCGCATACACCCGGACATACAGTGCCGGCGCGGGCAGACGATACCGCATACACCGCCGAATGGATTCATCTGCATGATCAGAGCAGCAGCGCGTTTAAAATCCGACGGCTCTTCCATGGCAGCAGCACGGATAAAATCAGCAGGAGCTACTGAAGCCGGACATTTATCCAAACAGGGCTTTTCTTCGCAGTATTCACACCTCTGATTTTCATTGTAGAACTGAGCAGGATAAAAAAATGGATTATCTTTCTGTATACTCAAAACAGATACCCTCCTGACTGGTAGATGGATCATAGAAAATAGTAGATAAATAAATTCATAATAGTAAAATAATAATAAATAAAATTATATCAACAATTTTCATCCCTTTAATATATTATACAATGTAGAATTTTTTATGGACATATGAATAAAATAAAATATATGTTAAGGTATACAATATCAGGAAACAGTATTTAATAAATATAATATGATCAACAAAAAGAAAAAAATAGCGGTCATAAATATTTGCAATTATTGTAATAATAATTGTTTTTTTTGTTTAGAAGGAGAG
>JAHITG010000215.1 GCA_018817865.1 Spirochaetota bacterium | reverse complement strand
ATCAGTGATATCAACCTGACCTATACCGAGCACAGCCGGCGTTATCTTTTAAGTGAAGGGTTCAGAAAGGACCATATATTTGTGACCGGCTCTCCCATGACGGAAGTTATCTATAATAATATGGCTAAGATCGAAAAAAGCAGTATCTTAAAAAAACTGGGAATACAAAAGGATAAATTTATTATTGTAAGTGCCCACAGGGAAGAGAATATCGATATCGAGGAAAATTTTATTTCTCTGACTGATTCTTTAAACAGGGTGGCAGAAGAGTTTAAATTGCCTGTGATATACTCTACTCATCCGCGAAGCCAAAAGAAGATCAAAGAGAAGAAGATCTCGTTCCATAAATTGATAACTAATCTGGAGCCGTTCGGGTTTTTAGATTATGTGAATCTTCAAATGAATGCTTATTGTGTATTATCCGATAGCGGGACATTGAGTGAAGAGTCAGCCATATTAGGGTTTCCGGCTGTACTTATAAGGACAAGCACGGAACGACCGGAGGTTCTGGATAAAGGCAATATTATTATTGGTGGAATTGAACCTGATGAAGTGATACAATCGATATATCTGGCAAAAAATTCTTTTAAAAAAGCAGATAAAAGCATTTTACCATCAGATTATATAGATAGAAATATTTCTATTAAAGTCGTAAAGATCATTCAAAGCTATACCAAGATCATTAATAAAGTGATCTGGAATAAGAATAGTTAGATCATTGCTGTTATGCAGAATATTCTGATCATAAGTGAACGTTTTTATCCGGAAGAGTTCAAGATTAATGATTTATCTTTTTATTGGGCACAGAAAGGGTTTAAGGTCGGGGTTCTGACACAGACACCCAGTTACCCTTTTGGAAGGATCTTTTCCGGATATAAGAACCGGCCCATTCAGATCGAAACGGTAAAGAAGGTAAAAATATACCGGGTCTTTACTGTGCCGGGGTATACAAAGAACCTGGTTTTAAAGATAATGAACTACATCAGTTTTATGCTGGCGACAACGCTGAGTGCACTTTTTATAGGATATAAATACGACAGGATCTTTATTTTTCAGACCGGCCCGTTAACACAGGCCCTGGCCGGTATTGTGATCAAAAAAGTATACCGAAAAAAGGTGGCTATCTGGACACAGGATGTCTGGCCTGATACGGTTTATGCTTATGGTTTTAAAAAGAGTAGAATCCTCAAGGTTATCCTGGATCGCTTTGTACAGAGCGTATACAGAAATTGTGAATATATATTTGTCTCCTGTGAACCTTTTATAAAAAAGATCAAAGGCTATGTAAAGGATAAAAAGATATTTTATTTTCCCAACTGGGCGGATGAAACCGGGCCTGGAAAGATGCGATTACTGATGAAATTGTCCAAAGTGAAAAGAGTACAATTTACTTTTGCCGGTAATATCGGCAAGGTTCAGAATTTAGAGAATGTGATCAAAGCATTTTTATCACTTCCTTCTGCCTGGAAGATCCAGTTAAATATCATAGGGGACGGGTCTAATCTGATGAATTTGAAAGATCTGGCAAAGCATGATCGTAATTCAAGAATAGTCTTCTGGGGCCGGCAACCGGTAATGAAGATGCCTCGTTTTTACGGGCCCAGTGATGTTTTGATCATCTCTTTGACAAACAAACCCATCTTCAGATTAACGATCCCTTCCAAGTTTCAGACTTATTTATCTGCCGGGAAACCGATATTCAGTATTATGAAAGGGGTTGTAACGGATATGGTCCGTAAATATGACCTGGGAATAACTGCAGATCCTGATGATCTGAAAAACATTTCAGAGGGATTCAGAAGATTATACCTTATGAAAAGATCTGAGCATAAAAAATTCGGATCGAACGCTAAAAAATTATTAAGAGAGCAGTTTAATAAAGAGATGATAATGAAAAATATGACGGAAATTTTAAACATAGAAAGAGGGTAATATTATGTATGGTTTATATTTTTTAATCTCATTCTTTTTATCCGTGATCTTAACTTATTTTTGCATAAAATTGGCAAAACGATATAATATTGTAGATATTCCCAATGACAGGAAGATCCATAAGGAACCGGTGCCCTACCTGGGCGGGATCGCCATCTTTCTCTCTTTTATAATAACAGTATTGATCGGTTTAAAATTATCCCCGTTTTTCAATTTGATGAAGGATATGCAGGGCCTTCTTATATCCGGTACCATTATCTTCCTGTTAGGTCTGCTTGATGATATCAAGGGAACCAATGCAGTATTGAAATTCCTGGTCCAGATCGTTGCTGCGCTGATCCTTGTTAAATTCGGATATATTATTGACAGGATAACCAATCCATTTGGAGGCAGCCTGATCTTTCCCTACTGGCTCTCTATTATAATCACTGTCTTCTGGGTCATCGGGATCATCAATGCTATTAATTTACTGGACGGCTTGGATGGGCTTGCTTCCGGTGTGATAGGTATATCCTCGTTATTTGTATTTATCATTGCCATATTGTATCATAATATTGCTGTTTCTCACATTTCAGTCATACTGATCGGTGCGATCGGCGGATTTTTAATCTTTAATTTTCCGCCGGCAAAGATCTTTATGGGGGATACGGGAAGCATGTTCCTGGGTTTTATCTTTTCGATCCTTGCCATACTTGGTAATCGCAAGAGTGCCGTTGCCATTAATCTTCTGATCCCGATCGTCCTGTTATCCATCCCCATTATTGATACATTTCTGGCTATTATAAGAAGGGCGAACAAGAAGAAGAATATTTTTCAGGCAGACAAGGAGCACATTCATCACAGGCTTCTGTATCTGGGTATTCCTTATCGCAAGGTTATCATTCTGATCTATTTTATCTGCCTTTATTTAGGCTGTATCTCGCTTTTATCCATACGGCTTCCCAAGGAGTTTATCTTTATATTACTGCTGGTTGTGGGAATTAATATAATCATTGGGCTTTATATATTAAAACTGGTTGAAGATCATGTGAAGATCTCAAAAAAATAAGTGCCTTATACATAAAAATTTTAAAAAAGAAGGATTATATTATGAAAGGAATAATATTAGCAGGAGGAGCCGGAACGAGGCTCTATCCCCTGACAAACATTGCTTCCAAGCAGCT
>JAHITG010000214.1 GCA_018817865.1 Spirochaetota bacterium | reverse complement strand
TACCTGATCCGGTCTTTATGGATTATTCTGACAAGTACATTACTTTTTAATTCAGTATATGCCGGTAAAATAAAATATCCTGAACCTGTTTTTCAGGACAGGCCCTCTACTTTTTTCCCCCTCTCCCCTTTACCCGGGCATTTCATCCGGAACGAGGAAAAAAGCGCTGTCCGCGAGTATATGGAACGGCCCCATTTCAGACAGATGATGACGGAAAAGGAGGAAAAAGTGTATCATAAAGAATATCTTAACCTCCTGCAGAATAAAGATTTCCTGAACAGATACAGCCTTAAAAGAGACAAGAGAGGATCCTTAAGCGGGGAAGCGCAAGAGTTCGCAGCCTTCTCCATGGGCCAGTATTTTTTCAGCAAGTGGAGCAAATTTCATCTCGGTCTCCTGTTTCAAACGCCCTACAGGACCATGTATAAGGCTGAACAGAGTTTCAGATATTATTTAAAAAAACATCCTGACGGAAAATTCACTGCTCCTGTCCTGTTTTCCATAGCACAATGCAGGATCCATCAGAAAGATTATTTTGAAGCATATGTTGCTTACCGTTATGCATTCAGGATACTTCTCGAGAATAACGGGCTTACCAATATGAGCATTATTGACCTTTGCGCGCATGAAGTCCTGAATTATGCAAAAAAATACGAAGATAAACTGAACATTAATATAAAGTTCTCTACGATAGGAGCAGAAGACCATATTGATACCAGGTTTGAATTTGATCAAAATGATAAAACCATCAATGTCTATATTGGATTATTTAAATACTTCAACAGTCATACCACAGGATCAAGCAATTGACCCGCTGCCATGATAAAGGATGGGGGCACTCCTTCATTCTTCTTTTTCTTTAAAGAAGCTGTCCTTTAATCCTGTATTAACTTTATAATTTGAATACTTATCAATAACTTTTAACCTGATATCTGCCAGAGAAATCAGAAACTTTACTTTAATATGCATCTCCATCTCAAATTTTTTAGGCAGCCAGTGCCCCTGCTGTTCCGAAAAGATCATTCTCATACCGGCTTTCTTGATCACACCGGGTAATTCCGCAGGAACAAAATCCATGAAAACAACCCTGTAATTACTTTTTAAGACATACACCTTCCCGTTTATCAGGTCTTCTTTCTCTTCTTTTGCCTGTATGCCAACGATCCAGACATCCCTTTTATCCCAATTTTTTTCTCCCATTAATGTAAACCGGTATTTATCTCTTAATGCTTTATTAAATGGAGAAATAAATGCCCTCTTTTTTCCCCGTTTTCTTCTCTCTTCTAATTCCTCTTCGATCTCCTCTCTATTCAAGTCCTTGCCATTAATCTTCATGGAAATATAATCTTCATGCATCTTATCCGGCATCTTTATATATACTTTACGGAAAGCTTCTGTCTTTTTCTCTACTGTACCATCATCATCCAATTCTAAAGCAACAGAATCTGCATCATATGTGTAGTCTTTGATCTGTTCTCTGAATTTCTCATCGTTTTCAATTAACTTTGAAAGAATGAGGTCCAGCTGTTTGCCAGCATAAAGATTAAATCCGATAAAAGTTATAATGATAATAATAAGTAACTTTTTCATTCTACTCTACCTTCTTCATTTATTAATTTAATGATTAAAATACTTATTTATATATCAATTGCTGCGTTTTGATCAGGTTTTCGTCTAATGCATTTTCCAGCTTTATTACATTTTTATATTCAAAGATCAAATTATCAAATTCAACCTTGGCATCTTCGCCTTTCCTGGGAGACTTTAAGTAAACGGGACTGAAATCAAACTGCAATACATACTTATTCTTTTTATCTATAATAGTAGAAAATAATATGTCTGAATCATTATAAGCTGTAGGTTCTTCGTTATATTTAAATGGCAATTGAATACTGGAAATCGTCTTTCCAATCACCCTGTTTTTTAATACTGCTTTTTTATACCAATTATAATAGTTTTTAATACAACCTAATAATTCTGTCCTTATATCTTTATGCAAATTAATTTCTATTATATTATAATTAGTTCTACTAGAATAATTATTATATTCAATATCCATTTCAGTATATTTTAATACAACCTCATTATCATCATCATTATTAATAAAAAAGTGTAGCGTCTGATCTTGATCATTAATTACACATGGAACTGTTATGTATTTATGCAATTCAGCAGCATATACAGGTATTTGCCAAAAGAATAATGCAATAAATAGAATTATCTTTTTCATATAAATAAAGAATGGGGACTGTTGTAATACTTTTATTAAGAAATGATGTATGCCGGAGGCCGGACTTGAACCGGCACAGAGCGTAAACCCCGACGGATTTTAAGTCCGTTGCGTCTACCAATTCCGCCACTCCGGCATAACTATCATATAAAAGTAAATTTATTTTATCACATTCAGTTTTAATGTCAAGTTTTTTAAATCGCTCTATTCTATAAAGCTTTGTTTTTTACCACAGAGGCACAGAGACACAGAGGGTTTAATATAAACATTTTTAATAATCATAGGGAATTTATTGATAATTAAATTGTTGAATATTTATATTGTTTATTAATATAAAAGAATGTTAACAAAAATTATATTATGCTTACATACATCAATTCATCAATTCAATGAAAAATAATATTATTATTTTTTCTCTGAGCCTCTGTGATCTTTGCACCGAGGAATTTTTCTGAAGAAAAATTCCCGGTTTTTGGCCCTTGAGATTTTTCAGAGAAAATCTCAAGGGTGGTTTTATTTTTATTTTTTTAGAAATTCACGATGCTGACCAGCCAGGTGGTGATCCACGGCACATAAGTGATCAGAAGCACAGCTATCAGCATTAAAAGCAGAAACGGAACAACGTACCGGTAGATCCTGATCAGGGGCGTCTCAAACCGGTAGGATGCCAGGAAGAGGTTGATACCGACCGGCGGGGTCAGGTACCCCAGCTGGAGGTTCGTCAGGAAGATGATACCGAGGTGGACCGGATCGATCCCGTAGGCCACTCCCAATGGAATCATCAGGGGAACCACCACGATAATTGCAGAGAATATATCCATGAGACACCCGGTAACCAGAAGAGCAATATTGAGGAGGATAAGGAAGACATACTTGGACTGGATATGAGCCTGGCACCATTCTGTCAGTCTCATGGGTACTTCCGCATCCACGATGTAATAGGAAAATCCTTTTGCCAGGGCCAGTATCACCAGCACACCACCGATCAGCGGGACACTCTTGAAGAATACACCCGAAAGATCTTTGAGCTTAATATCCTTCTTTATAAAGACTTCCAGGACCAGTACATAGACCACGGCAATGGCACTCGTCTCCACAAGTGTCGTGATCCCCATGAAAAAACCAACAAGAATGATCACCGGAAGGAGCAGTTCTCCGATCGACTCTTTCAACGGTGCCTTGATCTTGCTGAACTGAAAAGGGATCTTTTTCACTTTACTCTTCTTTGCTCCGCGGATACCCATGATTGCCAGGACAAGGATCATTATAACACCGGGAAGGATCCCTCCTACGAACATCTTCTTTATATTTATCTGAGCGATAACCGCATACATTATAATGGGCAGACTCGGTGGAAAGAGAAGCCCGATACTTCCTGAAGCAGTCAAGAGGCCTGTGCTGAATTTTTTAGAGTATCCATCCTTGATCAACATATACGAGAGGAGGCCGCCGAGCGCGAGGATCGTTACACCCGAAGCTCCCGTAAAAGTGGTAAAAAAAGCACAGACGAGGATGGTAATAATGGCCATTCCTCCGGGAAGCCATCCGAAAAGAGCACTGAATAGCTCCACCAGCCGTTTTCCGGCCTTGCTCTCGGACAGGATAAAACCGGCCAGGGTAAAAAGAGGTATGGCGGGAATGGCTGGCCCTGTCAGCATGGTATAGGCTTCATTGGGAATGACCTCTATGGATCCCCCGGACCTTAAGAAGAGAAAGAGCGCCAGGCCGCCCAGCATAATAAAGATGGGGATACCCAGAAAAGCGGAAACGATCAGTCCGATCACAAGGGGCCAGAAAAGTATTTTCAGCACTGAACCAGAAAATTCAAGTAATGCATTGGCAATGGATTCGAATAAATCAGTAAAACCGCTCCCGAAAGAAAAAATATCAGTAATAAAATAACGAAAAGTATTGACAAGCGGGCTCATCCCCAGGATAAGGCCCAATACGATCCCTGTCCATACCAGGATCCTGTACTTTCTTCCTTTTGGCGAATTGGTAATGAACCGGACCGTAATAACAAAAAAGGCCACCGGCATGACAAGAAGCATGAACTGGATCGGGAATATCCCTATTTTCAAGGTGGGGTCAAACCCTATCAGGGAGAGGGAAAGGGAAGCAATGGCCAGTGCCAGAGTGATCGCTGTTGCCAGAAAAGATGTAACTGCTTTTATCCAGCTCTGAACCGGCTCTTTGATCAGGTTAACCCCGGCTGAAAGGGCCAGATGTCCCTTCTCTCTTGCCGTGATCATTCCGCAGATAAAAGTGATCCAGAGCACCAGGTGCTGAATATACTGGGCAGAGGCACGGATGCCTGTGGAAAAGAACTTCCTTAAAAATATTTCCAGAGCAGGCAATACAGCCAGCAGTATAAGAATGACCGCTGCTAGGTTATTCTCCGTGGAAAACAGAAAAGAAAATATCTTCTTATTTTTTATTCTTTTTTCTGTATTCCTCGAGGTATTCTTTGACTTTTTCATATGCTTCCTTATCTATGCTCTTTCCTATCAATCCTTTCAATCCCATATCCACCGTCTTCTTCCATTCCAGTTCGACTGCTTTTGATACCGGATGGATCTTCAACCCATGCTTCTTCATAATTACAATGGCTTTCCTGTCCGCTTCCAGGGCCTGCTTCTGCATATTCTTCCCTATCCTCTGAGCTGACTCAAAAAGTTTATCCTGCAGATCAGCTGGGATCTTCTTCCATATTTTTTCAGAGATAACAACGGCACCGATAAAAGGAGCCCATTTAAGCCCGCTCATATGCTTGGCAATCCCGAACCACTGAAACGAGGCCGTGGTCAAAGGGCTTGCCGTAAGAGTATCGATCATCCCGCTCTGAAGGGATGTCATGATATCCGTACCGGCTAAAGGGACAGGATGAAACCCCAGTTCCTTCCATGTCTGGATCAGGTCAGAATCTCCCTGCCAAACAAATAACTTTCGATCTTTCATATCCTCCGGAGTGATCACCGGTTTTTTGGAGTAGAAATAGGTCCAGCCTGCCTGAGACCAGAGGAGCACTTTGAATCCTTTCTCTCCTATTTTCTTCTCCAGGTATGGCTCCATTTTATCCAGGACATAGGTTAATTCCTGATCCGTCCGGATAAGCAGAGGAAGCTGAACAGCTACAACACCAGGGAAAATATTGTTCATCCCGATACCTGTCATGGCTGAAGCATCCAGCTGGCCAATACGGATCTTCCTTATCATATCCACTTCATCCCCTGCGATCCCGCCCGGATAGATCTTGAGGATAACCTTCCCCTCGGATATTTTCTGCCAGTCAGCAGCGATCTGCTTGAGGGAGATATCCCATGGAGAACCGGTCGGCACAAGCGATCCCAGCTTTATGGTCAGGGCTGAAAGTGTAGATACAGATAATAACAATATTAAACAAATAACTGATCGTGATATGCTTTTCATTCTTCTGACTCTCCTTTCTCTAATAGAAAATAATTATCCATATGCTCCAGCATCCATTTTGCCTGCTTTTGAGAGAGGATATTCAGCAGTCTGCTGGACGGGTCCTTATCCACATCAATTTCCAGGGCTTTCTGCATAAGCTCTTTAAACTCTTCTGCATTCTGGTTCTTTACACTGACGGAAGAGGCAAGGCTGACATAAGGAG
>JAHITG010000213.1 GCA_018817865.1 Spirochaetota bacterium | reverse complement strand
TTAATCTTTGTAGCGGCTTTAATATTCCGCCCGTTTTTAAAATGTTGAAATTACTTTCACCGATAACGTTTTTTATTATTTTATTTCTTGGATATTTAATATTTGCTGATTTTTCTCTTAGCATATTAACAGCAGCAAAACTGCTAAGTGGGTTTTTTGAATTAAGACACTTGATATGAATTTTTGTAAGTGGCTCAAGAAATGATGAATGCAACCAATGTTTTTTCGTCACTCTGATCCATTCCCAATCTCCCATGAGCAGTTTTTTTGCTGTCACGTGTGACACTCCCCATTTTTTTGAACACTGATACGCAGACACGGGGACTGGCATCACAGGCAGATTCTCAAACGTCCTTACGCACTCACGGGCCCAGAGTTTGTCTCTGTCGTACAGAGACATTCCCCATAGATGACGAGATGTACGGTCATCGTGGGAATAATGAAAAATATTTCTGCCAATATCAGCAGAAAAAAGGGTGACCACCGGGAAGTGGTCATCATATTCATTCATATCTTTCCTCTCCTTGTATATCACCTGTTTTGGTGATAATTAAAGGGTGATCTGGTGATACAATTGCCAAAACACCTGTTGTGTGTGCTCTGCCGGATCGTACTCCTCCGTATATGGTCCATGACGCGATGCACGTTTCGTCTTCAACGACGGCCCGGAACTGCCGTCCCAGGCCTTTCAGTGTGATTTTGGTATACGCTGTTGCATATACCATGTGTGAAGTTTGAAATTCTTCTGATCGTTCAAAACGAAGATATCTTCTTGATCTAATAATACTTTCTACATCGTTTTCAGCTGTTGTGACTGGAAATTCTTCTTCAATTTCAACAGTCCCATACTTCATGGTTTGTCTTGTTTTTTTCTTAATTTTGATTTCGTGTTTCACTTCCATTTCTCGAATTGAAATCACATCTTCTTTTTTGAATGGTTCTGATGCAAAAATATCTATCCGACCAAGCCAATCAGCTCCATATTGGGAGCCTTTGATTGTCATCTTGAAAAACGAGTCATCTCTGACTCCTTTTGGTGGCATATGCTCCCACTTTGATGGGAGCGATACAATCTCAACCCCGTCATAGTAGTTCAAAAGTTCTCTTTTTTGAACTATCGATGGTCTTGCTTGCTTTTGATCTGTACAAATTGGACACCGCTTTTGCGGTGTTCCTTCGTGGTAATACAAAAACTTCTTACCACAGCATAAGCACACGGCGACCCGTGCACCAAAAATATGTTCACGATCCATTTTGAATCCTCTCCTTGATCATGTCCTGGAGTTCTTTGATATGTTCGGTCACGTCGCCATCCTCACACACCAGCTGTATTAGATCAAGATCATTGAATGAATTTCCATCTTCATCAAAAAACAAATCTTTTTCTTTGTCGTACATGAGTCCATCCCATACGTAAAAATTCATGTCAATGCTTTGCCATCCAGGGCATGGTATTTCGATTATTTGATCATCAATATCAAAATATATTTTTTCTCCAAACTCGCCACTGAGATACCTGAAAAGGTCATCTCTGCCTATCTTTTCCTCAATTTCATCAACAATTTTTTGTTCGATCATTCCTTTTCTCCTGCTGATTATATCAGCAATGTATCATATGACAGTATAGTATATATATCTATCTGTTATGACAATATAGAAAAGTATATATAAACATATGATAATATAGTGCGTGGCGAAAGCCGGAGTTGAAATAAAATGATTGAAAAATTTAGTCGAAAATATAACAATGGAAAAACATACACAATTGAACATGACACCGAATATCCGGGTGGGCTAACTGTACGCTGTAATGGAGAGTATATAGCGTTTCTTCTGTTTTCAGATTTACTCGTGGGGACAGGAATTGATTTTGAAATGATAGATTCTGAAGGGATGCATGAAAATGGGCATCATTAAAATAGACACAAATGACCTGATCAGGGTCGTCATAGCCACACCAGACCAGAACGGTCAGATCAGCATAGGCCGGGCATTGACTGGCAGAAAAATACGGATATATGTTGAGCGGCTGGAGGAAAAATATGAAATATAGATGGAGAAAATATATAAATACTATGAAATTGTATTATAACATGCTACGGCGGGAAGTCAAAAACCCATAATACAACTCAGGGCCAGGTTTTATCTGAATCCGATGTGTTTTTCCTGGCCCTTCTGTTTTTTTAAACGACTGATTCTAGAACAGTCTCCACTCTTGCATGTTCAGTATCAAGCATCATTGCCATGTATTCATCTTTCATCTTATCAAGATACAGTTTTCTTGCAAGCTGCTCATGAGTTACAGGTGCTGCGCCAGATTCTTCCCGATTTTCATTAATCCAGAGCAGCACTTCATTTCTTATATTATCGTATGCGATTGCGAATGTAATAGCTGCCATTATTTATTCATCTCCACACTGAAATTGTTTTATCATTAAATCAAAAAACACCCTTGCTGATTCGTCAGCATTTCCTTCAAAACGCAAGGGCCCGTTTTTGTTTTCTAATACAAGTTTTCCGATGATTTCACCGTCATGATTTGATATCTGGAAAACGCCATACGGGTATGTATGATTTGAATTAATTAAACG
>JAHITG010000022.1 GCA_018817865.1 Spirochaetota bacterium | reverse complement strand
TATTTTTTTATTTGATTTTTGGATCCTGTTCAATATTTCAGGATCCTTCTCCATCACTAGAACATCTGAATTCAGAAAAAGAACAAAAAAATTATCAGACTTTATTCTGGATATATTTTCACTTAAAAATGAGAGTCCTTTGTAAATGATGACATAATCATAAGTTGATTTAAAAATATCTTGTTTAGAAATATATCGAACATTTTCTAATTTTATATTTAAACCTGAATATCGATGCAAAATATGGCAGCTATCACAATGTTTAAATATACGGTTCAGAAATAAAAGGATATTCTTTTCATGATATACAAATATAGGATGGTTCAGGAATAATACGCTTTTATCTTTTAGAGATGGTTTTTGACCAATGATCTGCTGGATGCTTTTAATATATTCAAGATCCAATTCTAAATGCAGCTTATTAAGATCAACTCCAAACGCTTTACTGATCTTACTATATTCTATAAGATGCTTTGCTCTCAGTTGCTCATTAAAATTACCTTTTCTTGACAATTGATCTTCTCCCAAAAAAGCAGATACGAAATTAAGCTCTCTTTCAGGTAATTACCTCCATTTCAATTTCATAGAAACACCGTCCCTGTATTATTTTATTAATTTTAATAGATTAAAAATATTATATTCCTCTCTGGCATATTTCTGTATTCTTTCGGTTACCTTTCTGTAATATTTCGGATCTTCCAGTTTTTCTATGACCAGCCTGATATCTTGTGCATTTTCTACAAAAAAGGCATAGTCTTTCAAATGCTCTGTTGCCTCCACTCTGGTGGTAATGACCGGTTTTCCGTACCAGATCGCATCTGAGATACAGGTTGAGTCGGTACTGATTATTTTCCTGAACAGGCACATGGTTATTCTGCTATACAGAAGCAGCTTGCAGTAAAAGTTTTCATTGATCCGGTTCAAACAGATAAAATTGCCGATCTTGCTCAACAATCCTAAGTATTTATGGTCATAATTTCTGTCAAAATCACGATTGTTTTTATCCGGATGATGTTCTGCTGCATCACAATGAGTAACGATGACCTTTTTCCCCTGAAACAAATCCTGGTTTTCATAGAGGAACTTATAATCTCTGGCTCCTCCACCCATGAAGAGAAAATCAAACAGAAAATCCCCCGGTCCTTTTAAAAAGACATCAAGACTCGGAGGCCAATTAATGGCAGCTGTCATTTTTATTGACGGATCAGGCCTGTAAATATTATAAAGTGTATTCTTGAAAAGATTGAAGTACGTTATTTTTTTATCGGCCTTCAGTATCCTCTGCAGTATTTTCGGATCCCTCTCCAATGCCATAGCATCTGAATTCAGAAAAAAAACATAAAAAGTATTTGACCTTATCTTTGATATATATCTGCTCAAAAATGACCATCCTTTATTTACGATCACATAATCATAAGAGGAACGAAAGATCTCTGCCTTTGAAATATACCGGACATTATCCAGTTTTAATTTCAGGCTGTAATCCGCATGATCAATGTGATAACAGTCACACTGTTTGAATTTACGGTTCAGGTACAGAAGTATATTCTTTTCATGATATTTAAATTGGGGATGACTTAAGAATAATATCTTTTTCTTTCTTAAATTCGGGTTTTGCCTTGTGATCTGTTGGATATGTTTAACGAATTTAAGATCCATTTCTACAGGAAGGGTGAATAGATCAATTCCAAAAACCTTATTTATTTTGAGACATTCATAGAATTCTTTATCTTCCGGCTTCATAAATATTATTTAATAATAATTATTTTATTTTCCTGTAAAGAATCTACTTTTTTTGTTTATTTTGTCAAAAAATATATGCTGTGCTATTGCGGGATAGAAAGGAGTTATCCCTTGTTTTTTATTAGATTTTTATTCATTTTTCTTGATTTTTCCGATACTGTAATATGATACTCTTTTTTATTAAAAATAACACAAAATCTTGTACTTAATTATTATTAAATTTTTATTCATTTTTCTTGATTTTTCTCTATTTTAGTATTATATTATAAGTAAAGAGGCGGAAAAACGATTACAATCTAGCTAATTTTGATTACTCTTTAAAAAGATGTATGAGATAATTAAAAAATATATTGTTATTTTATCAGTTATACTTGTATTTCTTCTTGGAATTTCTTCCTATTCCTACACGCAGCCATGGCAAGATCTAAATTTTCCTCTATACCAGGTACAGCAGAGCATGCTGGCCTGGGGTGATCTTAATAACGATGGATATCTCGATGTCGTGATCGCCGGTAATGACACCGGTGCCATGTTTGAACGCACCTATGTATTAATCAACAATCAGGTTTCCGGATTTAATCTGGGCCAGAGCCTGGAAGGGTTTTATGCGGGAAGTGTCTCCCTTGTTGATTATGACAATGACGGAGACCTGGACATCTCCATCAACGGATCTGCCCCTCTGGGGGGCGGTTCAGATATCTGC
>JAHITG010000212.1 GCA_018817865.1 Spirochaetota bacterium | reverse complement strand
TGTATACGCAATTCTATTTTTAATGATAAAGATATTATCTCCGGTACATTCAGCGACCATTCCATCCTTATTAAGCATAACAGCTTCAAGACATCCTGCCTGTTTTGCTTCGATCTTGGCCATAATGTTATTCAAATAGTTCAATGATTTTATACGCGGATCCAGGCTCTCGACAGAAGACCTTCTGATGGATGAGGTGATGATCCTGATACCTTTTTCATAACATTCCTGCGGATATACATCAATATCACCGACAATTATTATAACCGAGGAATGAGGACATTTACCAGGATCGATCCCCAATGAGCCTTCTCCCCGCGTCACCAGTAATCTGATATAACCATTATTCTTTTCATTCATTTTAACGGCATCCAGAACAGCTTTTTCCATCTCTTTTTTATTTAATGAGACATCCAACAGTATGGCCTTTGCACTTTGATATAATCTTATAAGATGTTCTTTCAATTTAAAGATCTTTCCATCATAGATCCTTAAACCTTCAAAGACACCATCTCCATAAAGAAGTCCATGGTCAAAAACCGATATTTTCGCCTGATCCTTATCATAATATTTTCCATCAATATAGATCTTCATTTTAAATCCTCCATAATTAACTACCCGCTGTAAGGGCAAAAAAAAGCCCGCTTTTTTAGGAGCGGGCTTTTGAATATATTATAAATTATATTATATAATAATTTCTACATACTCCGCTCCTTATTTCTGTAACTGCCAATAATAGCGAATATAATATTAATAACACGTACAAACCTCATGCCTCTTTTTAATGATAATGTAATGACCATATTATTACCTGCTGTTGATCCTGCTTTATATATAATTCTAATATAATTAATTTATTTTCATAGTCAAATGTTTTCCATAAAATATATTTTTATATCTATCGGAAACCTGAATTTAAAGAACCGGGACAGGTACAATACTTTGGAAAAAAGTATTGTACCTGTCCCGGTTCTTTATAGAATTAAAACTTTCATTTGACATTGATATGAAAATAAATATATTAAATTCAGAAATGATTATATTTCTTCTTAAAAAATACATAAAACAGAATATCTTTTAAAAGGGGTATGATGAATGAGTGTCGGTCTTTCCGTAAAGCGTAAGGATGCCCTCTCAAAGGTAACGGGAAAAGAGAGATTTGCTGACGATCACTATTATCCGGAGATGCTCCAGGTTTACACTTTCCGAAGCCCCAAACCTTTTATTAAGATCAAAAAGATCAATATATTAAAAGCCCTGAAGAGTCCCGGAGTCATAAAGATCCTTACACATAAAGATGTACCGGGAAAAAATATCATTCCCCTTGTCTTTAATGATTATCCCTGCCTGGCAGAGAAAGAGGCCAGGTTCCAGGGACAGGCTATCGCCCTGATCGCGGCAGAAAATATTGAAAATGCCAAAAAAGCAGCAGGGTTGATCGAACTTGATTACACTGAAAAAAGAGGGGTCTTCACCACGGAAGATGCCTTAAAAAAAAGGGCTCCCCTGGTCTATGGAAAGGATAATACCTTTAAAAAATATAAAATTATTAAAGGAGATATCCGAAAAGGATTTAAAGAGGCAGATGTAATTGTAAAAAATGACTATTCCACCAATTACCAGGTGCACACATATCTGGAAACACAGGGCGCAGTAGCTATTCCTAAAGGGGATGGCTCAATTACGGTATATGGCAGCATGCAGTGTCCTTTTTATGTTCTTGATTCCGTAAGCAGTGTACTTGGTCTTTCTAAAAACAAGGTCCAGATCATTCAGAGTGCGGTAGGCGGAGGCTTTGGAGGCAAAGAGGATGTTCCCTCTATCGTAGCTTCCCATGCTGCTCTGGTCACTTATCACACCGGCAGGCCGGCCAAATTGATCTATAACCGTGAAGAGGATTTCTCTTCAATGAGCAAAAGACACCCCGCTGTAATAAAAGTAAAATACGGGGCCAAGAAAAACGGGCTGATCACAGCGGTTGATATCACCTATGTCATAGATGGAGGAGCTTTTTCTACCTTAAGCCCCATTGTATTATGGAGGGGAACGGTCCACGCAGCCGGTCCCTATGCAATAGATCATGTCAAGATACGGACATATGCAGTTGCAACCAATAAAGTCCCCTGCGGTGCTTTTAGGGGATTTGGCCAGCCGCAGGTAAGTTTTGCTCAAGAATCCTTAATCGACGAACTGGCTCTTAAATGCGGGATCACCCCCGCAAAAATACGGGAACTGAATGGCTTGAAAAAAGGACTTAAAACAGCAACCGGATTTAAGACTCAGGTAAAAGGTGTTCCGCCGGTATTGCAGGCTGTTATGAAAAGTTCAGGATATAATACAAAATATACTTCATTTAAAGAACAGAATGGCAGGATAAAGAAAGGGATCGGTTTATCGATCTCTTATTATGGAGTCGGGCTTGGTGCGGCCGGGAAACATCTTTCAAAGGCCGGGGCTTTTATCCAGGTCGAAAATGACGGGAGTGTCCGGCTGGCATTCGGAAACACTGAAATGGGCCAGGGAGCAAAAACAGTTCTGGCTC
>JAHITG010000211.1 GCA_018817865.1 Spirochaetota bacterium | reverse complement strand
AAAGGCGACCTGCCTGGCATGATAACGGGGTGATTGAGAAGATTTATAGCTTGTGTCGTTCTCTTCATCAACTATTATAAGGCCGAGATCGTTTAAAGGAGCAAATACAGCGGAACGAGCTCCCACAACAATATCGATCTCATTCTTCATCATACGGTTCCAGAAATAGAGTTTTTCTTCTCTTTTTATATAGCTGTGGACAATGGCCAGTCTTTGTGTGCCAAAACGGTCTATGATCTTGGATATCAGCTGCTCGGTAAGGGATATTTCAGGTACTAAATAGATAACCTGCTTTTTTTTTTAATGAATTTTTCCATTAAAGAAAGATAGATCTCGGTCTTTCCGCTTCCGGTGATACCCCATATCAGGGCACCTCTGGATGGAGAGAGTCGTTTTAATTCTTTAAGGATCTCTAATTGTTTTTCTGTCAGATGTATTTTTTTATGCACTATCGCAGAGTCAAAGGATGTGTATTCTTTGCTCTTGATGCTTCCAGGTGTCATGATCTTTAATACTTCTCCCAGAGAAACAAAATAATAGGCGGCCATCCATAAAGCAAGCTGTAGTCCCTTTTCACTGAAAAGGGGGATTTCATCCACTATATCTATTACATTTTTTAATTCTTGATCTTTCACATCACCTGTAAGCGGGACATTACACTCTATAACATATCCGAGAGTAATTCTACCATTAAAATTAACTTTAGCCCTTTTCCCTATATCGACCTTTTTTTCAAGACTTCGCGGAACTTTGTAGTAATAATGTTTATTAACAGGAATTGGTAAAACTATTTTAATATACATATTTTTTTATAATTACAATCCGCATTTTTTCTTGAAAATTTTAAGATATTCCCAGACAGATTTTTTTAAAGATGGTTTATAAAAGATCTGAACGGGATTATAAGTAAAAAAAAGAGAGGAATCAGCATACTTATTATTATTATCAGAATTATTGAACTGCATGCCTTGATCATGAAAGAGATGATCCCCTGCATATTTCCCAAAAATAATTATATTTTTTGGTTTAACGAGAGAATACTCTTTTTTAAAAAATTCTTCACAGATATTTAAATTTTCCGGCGGAGATTGTCGAGGGCTGTTTGCGCATTTATATGTAAAAGTAATATATGAATTATCCGAACTCAATTTAACTGAAGAGAGGATCTTTCGAAACAATTCATCGATTTCCTCTTTGTCATCTTCTTTATATTCTTTATATAAACAATACGGATCCAGCAATATCATAAAATCGGCATTTCTGTTTTGACTCATATAGAATTCCGTATTCTTTTGAAGATCACTGCAATGCATACATTTATTTATTGAAAAAAGAAATTTATAGTATTCAAAGTCATTTTCGTCAAGACTGTTATTAAAATGATGATGTAGTAATCTAAAAAAATGATTCTTTACAGTTGTTCGGTCATTCATTTTCTTCTGACATTACATGATTCTTTTTTTTGCGCTCATCGATCTCGCGGCAATGTGTACAGAATTTTGCATACGGTTTTACTTTTAATCTTTCTATAGGGATATCTTTATCACACATTTCACACACTCCATACGTTCCTTCTTCCAGCTTTTTAATTGCAGTGTTGATCTCTTCAAGTTCCTTCTTTTCAGCTATGCTCAGATCATATATTATTTCGCGCTCAATTGACTCCATTGCTTCATCTGCAAGGTCCCCTCCTTCATTTTTTAAATTTTCATAATAATTTGCCCGATCCTTCATTAATCTGTTCAAGATCTCGACTTTCTCTTCCTGTAATTCCCTGTGAATTTTTTCAAATTCTTTCTTTCTCATGACGCCATCTCCTTTATTTATTTTCTTCTTAAAAGATTTATTAATTCAGTTCTATCCATTAACTGTATGGAGCGATTGGAACTATATTTAATAGCTTCCGGAGTAAATGAAGCAGTTGCAAGACAAATCCCTCTGTTAACCTGCATATCCTGCATCTTACTCTGCATTTCACGCAGGGTCAGTTCTCCAATGGAACTCTCAAAACGAATAAACTCTATCAGGTAGTTATCAGTCACTTTTGTAGAATTATCCTGTGCAATAATATCAAGAACGCCATCCTTTCCCAATTGATGTTCTGAAACTTTAAAATTCATCTTTTCTATGATCTTTACTGCTTTATCTACAAACTCCTGTGCATTAGCTTTTGTAAAAGAATGCAGCATATCATCACCGGTCAATGTCTGATAATGATTGATCTTCTTTTTTACATCTCTATAGTCCGGATCGATCGAAGATACCTGTTTATAATACTTAACAGTCTCCTCAATATTCCCCGTTTTAGAATAGGAATCCGCAAGATAATATAACAGTTCGCATTTCAGTTCTGAATCCTCAATGGGCTTCTGAACAGCGTTCATCAGACAGGTTACAGCCTGTTCATAAAAATTTTTATTATAATAACTCTTCCCCATGCCAATGTTACACTTTTGTTTCAAAACTTCAGAGGACAAAGCCTGTTCGTACTCTTTTAATGCCTTATCATAATCCTGACTGCTGTAATAGATCTCTCCCAGCCAGAAATGGGTATCCGGTTTCTTCGGATCAAGAGCGACCGATCTCTGGAAATTATCAAGTGCAGTATCCATACTGTTCATTGAATAGTAGGATACTCCCAGATAATAAAATACTTGGGAATTGCTTGAGTTTAACTTTTTATACTTTTCAAAATAAACGATAGCATCTCTGAAGCTTTCCTTCTGAAGTGAGACTTTACCCAGCTGTAATAATATCTCAATATTATCAGGATAAAGTTTGTTTATATGTAGGTACTCTTTAAAGGCTTCATCAAACTTATGAGAGTAGCAGTACAGCTTTGCCAAAAGATTCCTCACTTCAATTTCTTCTATAGTACCGGTAAATTTCTTTAAAGCCAGGACTTTCTGGCACTCCTCTTCTGCAGCGTCATAGACTCCCATCTTTTCATTGATCAAAGCTGTGTACCAGTGGGGCTCCGGAAGGTCTTTATGAGAAGAGATGATCTCCTTAAAATTCCTCTGTGCAAGGGTTAAATTCCCGCTCTCATATAACAGGATAGCCTTTTCTATTTTTTTCTGCACATCTTCCCTGAAAAATAATAAATAAATGGAAATAACAAAGATAAATAAGGCTGAAATTATTATTATTATGGTGATCATATTGGCCTCAAGAATACTTTTTTATAAAATTATGTCAAGAAAATTTTTTACCAATTTTTTTCTACAAAATCTCATGCAGAAATCCTGTAACCGGATCATTTTAAGATATACCCGCTGGTTATAGGCATTCGCCTGTCACGGCCTAACGAACATTTAGTAATTTTTATCCCCGGAGGAGATTGCCTCCTCTTATACTCGCTTTTATCAACCAGATTGATCACTTTACTGACGATATTTTTATTAAATCTTTTCAAGGCCATTATATCTTTATAGGAACAATGCTCTTCAATATACAGGATTAAGATCTGATCCAGTGTATCATAGGGAGGAAGTGAATCCGTATCCTTCTGGTCTTCTTTGAGTTCCGCAGAAGGAGCTTTAGAAATAATACTGTCAGGGATCAGATCATATCCGGCCTTTGCATTTCTGTACCGGGCCAGATCATATACCAGTGTCTTATAAACATCCTTTAAAACCGCATATCCTCCCGCCATATCACCGTACAAAGTTGCATAGCCGGTGCTCATTTCACTTTTATTTCCTGTAGTAAGGACCAGGTACCCGAACTTGTTGGAAAAAGCCATCAGCATATTACCGCGAATCCTGGCCTGAATATTCTCCTCAGTGCTGTCAAAAGCCTTGTCTTTAAAAAACGGCTTGAATTCCTTTAAATAAGTATCATAGATCTTTTCGATCGGTAAAGAGATCAATTCTATTTTTAAATTTTTTGAAAGCTTTTGAGCATCCCTGAAGCTGGACTCGGAAGAATACCGGCTGGGCATAAATAATGATATTACATTTGACTGGCCAATGGCGTCAACTGCTATAGCAGCAGTCATGGCTGAATCTATTCCCCCGGATAAGCCCAGGATCACCTTTTTAAAATTATTTTTAATAATATAATCTTTTGTCCCAAGGATCAGGGCATTATATACTTCTTCTTTTTCAGGAAGAAAGAACGGATCATCAAAATTTTTTTCTGATGAATGCTGTGATGGGATAAAATTACTGATCTTAATGAGATCGATCTTTTTTGGATCACTTTTGAATGTTTTACCTGCTTTAAAATCCAGAACAATGTCTATAATATCTTCTTTAAACTGGGCTGCCCCGAGGATCATCTCCCCTTTATTATTAAATACCATGCTATTCCCGTCAAAGACGATCCCGTCCTGTGCCCCGACCACATTCAGATAAAAGATATAGTTATTCGTTTTACTGCTGATCTTATTCAGCAAACTGGTCCTCTCTTTCCTCTTATTGATGTAATACGGTGAAGCATTTATATTGATAATGAAATCCGTCCGGCCATGTTCAGCCTGATCATAGACAGGGGAATTATCAACCCAGATATCCTCACAGATACCCAATCCAAAGCGAATTCCTTTGATATCAATTACCGGGATCCGTTTACCGGGTTTAAAATACCTCTTTTCATCAAAAATATTATAGTTTGGTAAATTGATCTTATTATAAATATATTGGATCTTTTTATTTGCGATCACTGCAGCACTGTTATACAGTCCGGATCCTTCATTATTAATTTTGCTGCCTCTGTCAACAAAGTTAACGAATCCGATTATACATATACATTTGGTACAATGGGTGGATATTTTCTTTAATATATCCAGATTATTTTCAATAAAACGTTTTTTATACAACAAATCATCAGGAGGATACCCCGTAATTGCCATTTCAGGAAATATAACGATGTCCGTTTTGTCCTGATCTGCTTTTTTAAGGATGCCGTTTATCTTATTTAAGTTATATTCAAAATTACCCACAAACAAGTTGATCTGTGCTAATTTAAATTTTAATTTCATTTTTTAAACAATCGTCCTTTCCTGATCACATAATAGTAATGAGAATATTTTTTAATCAATAAATTATGAGTAGCAACAAGAAAGGTAAATTTATATTTCTTATTCAAATGACTGATAAGCTTAAATATGATCAGCGTGTTTTTTTCATCCAGATTTCCTGTAGGCTCATCAGCGATCACAATTTCGGGCCGGCATATCAGAGCCCTCAAAAGTGCAGTCCGCTGGCATTCCCCGCCGGAAAGCTGACCCGGTTTGTGGCTCATCCGGTCCTGTAACCCCACTTCTCTGATCAGATCATCGATGTACTTCTTCACCGGATCGGGTAATGTGTTATGCCTTACATAAAAAGGAAGAATAATATTTTCATACGCCGTAAATTCCGGAAGAAGAAAATGATGTTGAAAGACAAACCCGAGGTTCTGAGCTCGAAAATCAGCCATCTCTTTTTCATCGATCTTTGTAATATCCGTATCTTTAATAAGGATCCTTCCTCCGGTAACCGAATCAAGTCCGCCTATTAAAGAGAGTAAAGTACTCTTTCCCACACCGGACTCACCTGTAATAGTGACAATAGAGCCTTTCTTCACTTGAAAGTTCAACTCATCGATCACTTTCAAGAGGTCATGCCCTGATGTGAAATGTTTCTGCAATTCTTCGATTGTAATAATATTATTCATATCGTATAATTTCCATTGGTTTGAATTTAGCAGCCTGACGAGCCGGAAAGAACGAAAAAAGTATAATGACGATTATCGCTCCGGTACAGATGGCAAAGACATCGGAAAAGAGCACTTCCACCGGTAATTTGTCCAGATAATATACATCCGTAGCCAGAACCTGGAATTTCTCAGGAAGGGGAACATAGGTAAACCAGTTGCCGACATGGTGATAAAGTTTCAAGAAAAAATTGACGACCCTCTCGATAAAATGAAAGATCTTCTCCAGGTTATACGATACCAGCAGTCCTGAGATCAGGCCGAAAAATATTCCTACAATACCAATAAAAGTCCCTGTTAAAAGGAAGATATTTGAGATCTGAGATGGAGTAGCACCGAAGGTCTTCAGGATCGCGATCTCCTTTTTCTTTTCAGTTACCATCATTATCAGAGTGGATGCTATATTAAAAGCAGCCACAATAATGATCAGAAAAACGATCAATGACATCATGGTCTTTTCATTCTTCAAGGCAGTAAAAAGGTTATGATTCACATCCATCCAGGTGAACATCTGATACTTGAAGTTGAACTTCTTTTTAAGTTTCCGGGCGATCCTGTCAGCATGAAAAATATCTTTCACTTTGATGCCTATCCCCCAAGCAGCATGGGGTTTATTAAATAAATTCTGCATGGATTGCAGGGATGTGAAAGCCAGTTTAAGGTCATATTCATAATAACCTGTTTTAAATATCCCCTTTACCGTGTACTTTTTCATAATGGGAGCCAGCCTGCCCTCATACTTGATCTTTCCACCCTGGGGGGAAATGATATCCACCACATCATTCACATTGATATCCAGGTACTTGGCAAGTTCCTGCCCGACCAGAATATTATCCGGCGAGGCCAGATCAAATTTACCCTCTATAATGCGAACTGTATTCAGATAGCTTTTGTCCCTTTTAATAAAGTCTTTTTCCAGACCGTGCAGATCTATCCCCATGATCCTCTGCATAGTGGATTTTATAATAACCTGTCCCTTAAAAAAAGGAGTGACTACTTTTACATTTTTATCCTTTTCTATTCCATCAGCGATCTTCCTGTAATTATAAACAAGACTGGTCTTACCGTAGCTTGTCAGATAGATATGGAACCCGGTATTTATTATTTTATCTCTGATGGTATTCTGAAATCCGTTCATCACGGAAAGTACTGTAATGATGGCCATGACCCCGATAGCGATCCCAAAAAAGGAGATACCTGTAATAACGGATATAAATTTATTATTTT
>JAHITG010000210.1 GCA_018817865.1 Spirochaetota bacterium | reverse complement strand
AGAATATAATATATTAATTTAGATCCAATGAAAAAAGAGATCCCTGTAAGTAAAGCGAACAGATTGATCAATGACGGCCCGGTTTTACTTGTCTCCCTTCTTTACAATCACAAGCCTAATATCTTCACCGTTGCATGGAACATGCCGGTTTCAAATCAACCGCTTTGTGTAGCCATTGCATCCGGATTTAAAAATTATTCAACTAAAGGGATCAAGGAATCATGTGAATTTGTCATTAATATCCCTGATCAGAAATTGAAAGAACAGGTTATAGGATGCGGGTCTGCATCAGGCCGTGACATTGATAAATTCCAAAAATTCAATTTGAAAGCCCTGCCGTCAAAGACCGTTCATGCTCCGGGAATTGAAGAATGTATAGGCCATCTGGAATGCATCGTATCCAAATCGATCGACCATATTGACCATACTATTTTCATTGCAAAAGTGGTATCGGCACAGGTGGATGAAGACAAATGGGATTTTCAGAATAATGTATGGATACCGGAGAAGTCCTTATCTTTGCATCATCTGGGCGGTAAATTTTTTTCAGTCATTCAAAAAATAGTATAGAAGAAAAGCGGTATTTACCTTCCAAAGGGAGCAAGAAGGATCTCATAACTTTTTCTTTCCCCTTCCAGTCTGGAGATAACCTTATGCGCATCTTTCAGCCGTTTTGCCATGGTAGAAATAATACGGATAGCCTGATTCGGGTTAGTTCTGATAGCACTTATAAATCCGGCCCGGTTGCTTACCAGTATTTCAGAATCCTCAAGAGCCTCTATTGTTGCACTGCGCTTACTCTGGAGGAACATACTCATTTCGCCGAAGAAATCATCAGGCCCTAACATGGCCAGATCGATCTTTTCATTATTGATCAATTTATAGACCCTGACCCTCCCGGAAATAATAAAAAAGATCTCTTCCCCCTTAGTACCTTCTTCCAGTATTATATCACCCTTTAAATATTTTTTCTTATCCATCTCATCCTCCTGTATGGCTGAAAGATACAACAAATAATATAATCAATAAATTTAAAGTTTCAAGCTTAAATTCAATATAAATTTTTCAGTAAGGGAGAAGGGATCTGCTAATTATCATTAGCTTGACTTTTAAAATAATTTTGATAAGATTAGAAACTAATTATAGAAAAGTGGTGAAATCATAAGAATAGCAAAAGGAGGAGCTTATGAAAAAAATTATTATTTTAATCATAGCTATGATGTTAATTACACCACTTGCCGTACAAGCTCAGATGTCAGCTTCATTTCAGCTTGCGTACAATATTCATCTTAGTGAATATGTAACGGTAACTTCACCTGATATTGAAGAATCTTCAGGAGGAATAGGGTTTTTACTGAAAGGAAGATATGAGCTGAATAAACAGATGGCTCTCGGATTTGAGACCGGATATCTGCCATGGTATTCCTTTTCCTATGAAACAGCTGCTATCACAACAGGATACTTTACCTTCCCTGCAACAAAGTCCGAGTCTTCAGCTTATTCCATTCCACTCATGGGCCAGTTCATGTATATGCTGAGTGAAGGTGATTTCGTTCCGAGATTGGAAGGCGCATTAGGATTGCAGATCGTCGGAGCAACTGCATCAACCACTGTTGGATCAACCACTACAGAAGTAAGTAGTTCCAGTGCATATCTGGCTTTTGGTTTTGGCGGCGGATTCGATTACAATTTAAGTGAAAACCTGTTTTTAGATGTAGCACTCAGGTTAACAATTGTTTTAAGTTCCGGAAGTTCCACCAGTATGTTAACACCTGCTGCCGGTATCGGAATGAAGTTTTAATGTAAAAAATGAAGGATTTCCACCACTTTTCTATAATAATTTTTTTTGAAGAAGCTGGCCTTATACTACACTTTCCTCAATTAATCAATTGGGGACAATAACAACAATATACAACCCCCATAATAAAAAATGCACGCCCGGAGGGATTCGAACCCCCGACCTGCTGGTTCGAAGCCAGACGCTCTATCCAGCTGAGCTACGGGCGCACTTTATATTACAATTTCAAACTATTTAAATGTTCCAGCTGAGGCAGAATTTCACACATCCGTGTAAATTCTGCACTTCGGCCATCCATGGCCTGCGCTACAGGCGCACTTTATATTACAATTTCAAACTATTTAAATGTTCCAGCTGAGGCAGAATTTTACACATCCGTGTAAATTCTGCACCTCGGCCATCCATGGCCTTTGCTACGGGCGCACTTTATATT
>JAHITG010000021.1 GCA_018817865.1 Spirochaetota bacterium | reverse complement strand
TATCGGTGTATATTTTTACACCGATAGGTGTAATTTTCTGCAGGATATTTTTTTGTCAAAAGAATATTTAAAACAAGTTAAAATTTATTTTTTTATATTGTTGTCGTGACATAAACCAATTTAAAATTGACAGAGAAAAAAATTTAACTATATTACAATTGAATCAGGTAAATGAATTTTTTAAGGGGCAGTAATAGTAATGTCATTGAAAACTTCAGGATACAGATCAGTTTTAATTTTCACTATTATTATAGGTGTTAGTGTATTCTGGCTCTCCTCCATGACTGCAGAAGAAAAACCTGTCCGGATCTACACGGAAAAACTAGAGGACGGGGGCATTGATTTTTACGGGGATAATACAGACCTCTTTCCGTATCGTGTAAAGATAAACCTCACGGAACTTGAGAACATGAAACCGACAAAAGAGGCTCCTTTCATCAGTATCCTTCCACCCGGATCAAATAAGATGTATCTCCTTGGACTTCGCCGTATAAACAATATGAGGTACAGTTACAGATACCGGTATAATTATTACCTCGGGGACTCTACAACAGCAAAACATGATGATTCCTATGAATATCTTCTTCCCTATGAGCACGGAACAAAACGGCAGCTGGGACAGGCTTATCACGGCCTCTTTTCCCATTTTGACAGGATTGCCTATGCCCTTGATTTCACCATGCCGATCGGGACAAAGGTCTGTGCGGCCAGGGAAGGGCTTGTTGTTGGTGTGAAAGAGGATTCCAATATTGGCGGACCGGGCATGTATTATCATAAATACGGTAATTATATCACGATCTATCATGATGACGGGACCTTTGCCAAGTATGTACATCTCAAACAGAACGGGGCGATCGTGAAAAAAGGGGAGAAGGTCAAGGCAGGCGATGTGATCGGCTACAGCGGAAATACCGGCCGTTCCAAAGGGCCTCATCTTCATTTTGAAGTGAGTATACCGATAGAGGAGGGTGTACTGCAGACCATCCCGACAAAATTTTTAGCCCATGATAAAAAAGCAATTTCACTCAGGTCAGGATACTACTATTATTCTACTCATCCGGACAAACCGGACTATGTTGTAAGCCTGGGAAGGAATATTAAAGAGAGTGATTATACAAACTATAAAAAAGAAGTATCGCAGACTGACAGTATTAAGATCCGAAAGGAAAAAATTGATACCACTTATCTTTTTTTTATAGCAAACGGATTCACATCCGATAAGGAGGTAACCGTAAAATTTACTTTGAATAATATGGTTGCCAGTAAAAATATTCCTGTCACAGTGCGGGTGCCAGCGTTGACAGAGACATATCTTTTATTCCTGAGGGCAAAGGATTCAGATGATCCGTCCAATTACAATTTCAGCCACACATACAAGTACAATTTTACATACAAGTCAGCTGATTGATCGATAAAAAAGGATATAGAATGAAAAAATGTTTTTTGATCTGTCTTGTCTTTGCTATTACTCTTTCTTCTCATGCATATTCCGGCAGTATAATGGGAATGTACGGAGGGTACAATTTCCTCCTCAATGATCTTCCGGAAGGAGTGCTGGAAGATTCCAGAGGGGGGATCTCCTTTATCGGTAAAGTCGGATATGAATTCCCCGGTATTACAGTGGGTCTCCTGTCCGGATACCTTCCCATGTATTATTATGAAATTATTACCAGGCCTGCCGTCACCTATATATTATTCGGGTATACTTTTTCCATAGTAGAGGAGAGGAAGAAGTTTTCCGCTTATGATATTCCCGTTGTTGCTTTTGTTCAGTACGGTACAGAGGGGCCTTACGGCCTGGCTGGGATGGGTGCTCATATCATTTATTCTCGTGTGGATTACTCAACCGGGTTTTATGCTGATGAAGAGACAAAAGCTTATTTGGGGTTCACACTCGGTGGAGGATATGTCTTAAAATATAAAAAAATAGGGCTTGATATCGGATCTTTATTTAATATAATTTTAAAAAAGAATGAAACACTATCGATGATTCTTTTAAAAGCCGGATTCAGCTTTGACTTTTAATATCGGATATATCGGAGGTTTTCCAATGAGAAGGTTTGTAATTTTTGTTATTTTATTCATAATAATATTCTCTTTTTCTTTGCAGGCAAATTCTTCCCCTGCCCTTGTAGTAAAGGGAGGAGTTAATTCATCAGAATTTAAATATGAAGATGATATTTTTGGTGTGGAGAATTCAAGTATAATGGGATTTACCGGGGGTATTGGTCTTGATGTGCCATTTTTAAAGTATTTTGGGGTGGAGATGGATATATTCTTCTCACAAAAAGGTGGAGAAAGAAAAGCCTTTATTCCCTATGCTTTCGATTTTAGTACTTTTGACTTTATTTACGCAAATATTAATTCTATAGATACATTAAGTTATTTAGAATTTCCTTTGATCCTTAAAGGGCGATTAGGTGGCCGGCAGATAAAGTTTTTTGCCGGTGTTGGAGCATCTTTTGGCCTTTTTCTGGGTGGAAATGCTGAAAGGGAAGTAACATTAAATGGAGAAACAACATTTGAAGAGGGCCGTTTAATAGATATTAATCCAATTGATATCAGCTTTGTCCTGAGTGCCGGAGTAGAATTACTTACTTTTGTTCTGGAATTCAGGCTTGAGCAGGGAATGGAAAATATAAATAATGATGAATTAACCAGAGATATAGAGATAATCAAGAATAATACGCTTTCCTTCCTCGTGGGGTTTAAATTCGGCAAACCGGATGATGCGCTGGACCCGTTCGATGATCCGTATTACTAAGGAATTGAAAAAGACAGGGGAGCCGGCCCCTGCACTATATTTTTTTTATAATATTTTTAAGAGCTTTCAGCTCAGGCTTTATTAAAAAAGGTTCTCCCACACATTTCATCGCACTGTCAATATCTTTTAGTCCGTTTCCTGTGATCAATACTACAGCGCTTTCATTCCTTTTTATTTCCCCTGTTTTAATTGCTTTCTTTAATCCGGCAAAAGAGGTTACACCTGCGGGTTCTCCGAAGATACCTGCTCCCCGCGCCACGTCTTTAATGGCCTTGAGGATCTCATCATCCGTTACCGTAACAGCAGAGCCATTGGATTCCCGGATTGCTTGAACAGCCGCATCTCCGTCTCTGGGAAAGCTTACCGAGATGCTGTCAGCTATTGTCTTTCCGCTTACGGGACGGATCCTGCCGTCAGAATCGAATGCTTTTTGAACTGCATTGCTGTATTGAGCCTGTACAGCGATCAGTTTGGGAAGTTTTGTAATAAAGCGTAAAGCATAGAGGTCTTTAAACCCCTTCCATATACCGCTGAGTATATTACCGTCACCTGTGGGAACAAAGACCCTGTCAGGTACATTCCAGTGGAGCTGTTCTGCTATCTCGAACGAGCAGGTCTTCTTCCCTTCACGCGTATAAGGGTTGTATCCCGTATTCCGGTTATACCATCCGAATTCTTTTGACGCTTCTATACAGAGGTCGAACGCATCATCATAGGTGCCTTTGACCATGATCACGCTGGCTCCAAAGACCAGGAGCTGGGCTATCTTTGCTTTGGGTGCGCTCTGCGGTACAAATATAATGGTCTTAGTGCTGCAGGTTGAAGTTAAACAGGACATGGAAGAGGCAGCATTCCCTGTGGATGCTCCGCAGAGGACCTTTTCATTGTTCTCCAGGGCATTGACCATGGCAACGGCGCTGGCCCTGTCCTTGAAGGAAGCTGAAGGGTTCCTGCTGTCATCCTTCAGGTAGAGCTTCCTGATCCCCATGGAGCGGGCAAGGGTATCATTGTCATATAAGGGAGATCCGCCGATCTGAACAGGAGGTTTGTACCTTGTATCCTCTATGGGGAGCAAAGCTTCATACCTCCAGATATCGAAGGTCCGGTTCTTTCTTAATTTTGCTTTTGATATCCTCTTCTTAATATAGGAGTAATCATAAATTACTTCGAGGTTACTGCTGCATTTTTTACAGGTGTATAAGCCTTTTTTTTGTTCATGTTCTTCACCACAGCTTATACACTTCAGTGATTTGATCTTTCTGTTCTTCATCATTTATAATCCCATTTCCAGGCCTGCAATGGTCATGGCCATGATCGCTTTCTGTACATGGAGCCTGTTCTCGGCAATATCCAGAATGATGGAGCGCGGGCCCTGGTTCACTTCCCGTGTTACTTCACTGTCTTCATCTACCGGCATGGGATGAATGAATTTACAATCCTTGTTGGCCTTTTTCATCTTTTCCTCAGTGCAGATCCAGTCCTTATATTTTATATCCGTCGCCCTTTTTATCTCTGCTTCCTTTCCAATCTGATAAAAGTCTTTCCCGAACCAGTTCCGTGAATAGACATAATCAGCCTCTGTATATCCTTTTTCAGGATCTCCTTTGATCAATTCAAATTTTGTTTTGTTCTCTTTGCAGTTCTTCCTGACCTGTTCAATAATGTCATCCGGAAGGTCATAGTTGTCATCCGGATACGCCAGCTTTATATTGAGGCCTAATCTTGAATTGAGAAGCAGACTCTCGTGAACACTGCAGTACGATCGGGCCAGGGCACCCTTGGCCCAGGTCTGAAGAAGGGTCTTGCCCCTGGTTGGCAGGTTGTTATTATGCATTCTCATTCCCATCACATCAGCCAGTCCCTGGCAGGGGTGGTAGATATCATCTGCCATATTGATCACGGGGATATCCATGTGTTTTGCGTATTCCCGTAATATTTTATTCCCGTCACCGTAATTATCTACGGAAGTCTCCAGTATCCTGATGCCGATACCCACTGCATATCGGGCCATGACTTTGGCAGCATCATGGATCGTCTCCCCGGCTACTTCGATATTTCCTTTTTTTAAACCGCGCAACCTCATTGCTTTCGGTTCGATGAACTGGGCATGGCCTCCCAGCTCAGTAGCTGCGGCTTCAAAAGACTGCCTGGTGCGCAGGGAAGGGTTGTAAAAGAACATGATGAATGTTTTTCTCTTTAAAAGTTCCGCCCATTTATCCGCATACCGGTCTTTCTTCATTTCAAATGCAAGCTTCAGGATGGCTTCGATCTCATCTGTACTCAGCTCCTGTGTGGTAACAACATCATTTCCCTTCATGGATATCTTTTTCATACTCTTGAACCCTCCTTAAATTGCATGTGACATTTGACCACAGGAACATCATAAGACAGAAGACAAATAATATGATCAGTTTTATAAAAAACCGGAAATACTTACCTTTCATTATATCCTTAAAGACCGACCTGTTTATTGAACTGGTCGATCAGCTTATCGATCTCTTTTAACTGGCTATGGATCCTGTCCCAGTAAGCCGGGTAATCATACCATTGCTGATTAAGCTCCTCCAGGGAACTTCCCTGCTGTTCGATCCATGTATAATATTTTAGATTATGGATCCTTAATTTGTCATAATAGGTCAGCTCCAGCATATTGTCGATCTTGATACCCATCAAGTGCCTGTGGAAATCTTTTATTGCATCCTCTTTTGTATAGGCACCGAGCTCTTCTCTCATCTCTTTCATCCGCGAACCGTACAGTTCCATTGAATCCGTCCATAAGGTCAGCACATGGTCCTGCCCGGTCAGTTCAAAATATTTTGCAAATTTAATGGCACAGACCACATTCCCTATAGAGGAGATACCCAGAAGGTCCAGCTTGCTGATCAGTTCCTCTTTAATTCCCTGTTTGAGCAGATAATTTCTTCCTTCAGGTTCATTAAAGAGCCGGACCAGGTTCATGCAGTCATTATCATCCGCTGTAATGATCATATCGGTATTTCGCACGTTGTGTATCCACGGGACATGTTTATCTCCGATCCCTTCGATCCTGTGGCCGCCAAACCCGTTCCTTAAAAGAGTGGGGCACTGCAGGGCTTCGCCGGCAGCCAGTTTACTCTCCGGAAAGAGTTCCTTGATATAGTCTCCGCATCCGATCGTACCGGCTGACCCGGTAGTAAGCACCGTACCGGCTACACGGTCGTCTTTTTTCATGATCTTCTTCAGGACTTCCTCAAAAGCATTCCCGGTTACGTAATAATGCCAGAGGTGGTTCCCGAATTCATCGAACTGGTTGAAGATCATGATGTTGTCCCTGGTCTTGCGCAGTTCCCAGCATTTATCATAGATCTCCTTGACATTGCTTTCGCAGCCCGGTGTAGGGATCACTTCTCCTGCCACGGTTTTAAGCCAGTCAAAACGCTCTTTACTCATGCCCTCCGGCAGGATGGCGATGGATTCACATCCCAGCAGGGTTGAATCATACGCTCCGCCCCTGCAGTAGTTACCAGTGGAGGGCCAGACCGCTTTATGGAAAGTCGGGTCAAACTGTCCGGTCACCAACCTGGGGGCAAGACAGCCGAAAGAGGCGCCTACCTTATGGGCCCCGGTAGGGAACCATTTTCCTACCAGGCAGACGATCTTTGCATCCACCCCTGTCAGTTCCGGGGGGAGAACCGTATAATTGACATCTCCGAATCCGCCGCCTTTGGGCTTTGGTTCGTTCTTCCATGTGATACGAAAGAGGTTCAGCGGATCTATGTCCCATAACCCGATCTTTTTTAATCTGTCTTTGATCTTTGAAGGGATCTTCCCGGGATCGCGCATCTGGGCAAAGGTCGGAATGATGATGCCTTTTTCCCTGCATCTTTTTACTGTTCTGGCAAGCTGCTCTTTGTGGATCGTTAGATCTATCATTTGCTCACTCCCATATTTAAGGATAGTATTCGTGTATAATCTTTAGTAAGAGTCGTTAATATAATGATAGTATAATTGTTTTCGTTTTCAACATTTTTTTAAATTTATCAAATAGATTTTGCCGATATTAGAATTGAAACAGGAGGAGAAAGATTATGAGTAAGAAAAGGATAAATATCTTTGCACTGGGCGGTAATGAAGTGGCTCCTGCCGGCCTTATGGACGATCGAGGCCATCCTGTTATCCCTGACATCCCTCTGCAATGGGTTAAAACAGACAAGACATGCAACCTGATCGCGCATATGATACATGATGCTCCGAAAGACCTGTTCATTATTACCCATGGGAACGGTCCTCAGGTGGGTAATATCCTGATGAGGGCAGAATTTTCGCGGAAGATCCTGCCGCCACTGCCTCTTGATGTCTGTGATGCGGACAGCCAGGGAGCATTAGGATATATGATTGGTCAGCTGCTTATGAATGAACTGGAGATGCTTCAGAATCCTAAGATCGTTACCGAGTTTGTCACACAGGTGCTGGTCGATAAAGACGATCCCGACTTTAAAAATCCTTCCAAGTTTATCGGCCCGACCTATACAAAAGAGGAAGCAGAAGAGAGGATGGACCATGAGGGATGGGAAATGAAGGTCTATAAAAAAGATCATAAGGGGAAAGATATCTGGAGGAGGGTTGTTCCATCCCCGGTTCCGCTCGATATTATAGAATTTGATCTTATCACAACCATGCTGGATAATGGGTTTATCCCAATTACTGTAGGTGGAGGGGGTATTCCTGTCATACAGGTCAAAAAAGATAAAAAGGGGTACTACCATTGCAATCATGGAATAAACTATAAAGATAAGAATGATGACAAGATCCTATCCGGAATTGAGGGAGTGATCGATAAAGACCTTGCATCAGCTCTTCTGGGAAGTATGCTGATAAAAAAGTATAAAAAGCAGGGAGAGGATGTAGAAGTGCATTTAACAATTTTTACGGGAGAGGATGGGGCCAAACTGAATTACCAGAAAGAGAACGAAAAGGCTTTAAGAAAGATCACTCTATCAGAGGCCAGGAAGTATTATAGCGAAGGCCACTTTCCTCCGGGCAGTATGGGGCCCAAGATGAAAGCAATTATTAATTTTCTTGAAAACGGCGGTTCAAAAGCTTATATCACTTTAACTCCAAAGTATTTTGAAACATTAAAAGGGAAAGCCGGCACTACCATCGTACCGGATTAGATGCTTCAAATATTGAATATTGCTTTTATAATAAGGAGCAGGATCAGATAAAAACCGAAATATTTGAATTTTTTCAGATCCAGCAGTTTAAATAAAAGAAGTATACCGGCCAGTCCGGATAAGAATGCAATGACAAAGACAAGTGAGAGTTCTCCAAATTGAAAATCCAATCCTCCCATATCTTTAAACTCCAGAAGGAAGGCTCCCAGCATGGCTGGTAATCCTGCCAGAAATGAGAACCGGGCACTTTCTTTTCTGCTCAATCCCAGGAAGAGGGCTGTAATGATCGTGATCCCGCTGCGGGATATCCCGGGCATAACGGCTATTCCCTGAGCCACACCGATCAATAAAACCTGGATATATGTGATCTTATCAAGGGACAGGCTTGGTTTCCTGATCCTGTCTGAGATGATCAAAAGCACAGCCGTAATACTCCATGTTATATAAAGGATAAAACCTTCTTCAAAGATAAATGATGTATATTTTTTTAAGAATAAACCAATGATCGCTGTCGGTATATTGGCAAGGAGGATAAGATAGAAGAGCCGTGTGTTGCTTTTTTTTAGATCAAAAGGGGATGAGAGGAGGCTCTTGACTATCCCGGTGATATCTTTGAAAAAGATGATCAGGATCACAAGAAAAGTTGCCAGATGCAGGAAAATGTCGATTGTCAGGTTAATATCTTTGATCTTGAACAGGGATTGGATAAAAAGCAGGTGTCCGGATGAAGATATAGGGAGGAACTCGGTTAATCCCTGTATGATCGCCATTATTATAAGAGGTATCATGAAAGGCTCCTTTTGGATCTATTCAGATCTTTGATATAATCTGTTTCGGTTAATATATGCATATACTTTTTCAGGAACAAGATAACGTATTTTTTTCTGTTCATGGATCAGTTTCCTGATCATGGTTGAGCTGATGTTTACCACGGGATTTGTTGAGAAGGATATTTTATTTTTATACTTTTTTAAAAATCCCGGAAGACCAGTTTGTTTTTCGGTCCTGTTTATAAAGATAACATCCGTAAAACTGAATATCTTTTCGTAATTATGCCATTTATTGAATTTTGTAAGCCATTCATTCCCCACAATTAGATAATACCGGTTGCATTTGTTATAGATCTTTTTCAGTGTGTTAACCGTATAAGAGACCTCTTTATTGTTAAGCTCACATGTGTTCAGTAAAAATCGGCTGTTATTGTTTATGGCAAGCTGTATGATCTTCTTCCTGTGACGGCTGTTCGTTGTGATCGGTTTATAAGTGGATTCATACGAAGGAATGAAGTAGATACGATCGAGTTTATATTCATCCAGTACATATTGAGCCGCAATTAAATGGCCGTTATGAACGGGATTGAAGCTTCCCCCGAAGATCCCTATTTTCATGACCGTATCTGCCCTTCGCCGTATATTACATATTTTGTGCTGGTCATATGAACCAGTCCCATAGGCCCTCTCACATGCAGTTTTTGTGTACTGATCCCCATCTCTGCTCCGAATCCGAATTCTCCTCCGTCCGTAAACCGGGTAGAGGCATTGACATAGACCGTGGCGCTATCTACCTCTTTCAGGAATTTTTCCGAGTGAGTATAACTTTCCGTAATGATCCCGTCGCTGTGATGGGATCCGTATTGATTAATGTGGTCTATCGCCTGTTTTGCAGAATCCACCAGTTTTACGGAGAGGATCATGTCCAGATATTCCGTACGCCAGTCTTTTTCGACCGCTTTTTTAATGGCGGAATTTAATTTAGCTGTTTCAGGATCACCTCTCAGCTCGACTTTTTTCTTTATCAGTTCTTCGAGTAATTCTTTTATATAAGGGTATTTTTTATGTATCAGCAGTGTCTCGATGGCATTGCAGACACCGGGCCTCTGCGTCTTGGCATTGATCACGATGGATTCGCACATCTTTTTTTCTGCACTCTCATCCACAAAGAGATGGCAGATACCCTCTGCATGAAAGATCACGGGTATTCGGCTGTTCTCAACGACCATCTCGATCAGGTCCTTGCCTCCCCTGGGGATCAGGACATCTATATATTGGTTGAACTTGATCAGCTCCATTAAAACTTCCCTTTCGGGTTTGGGAATAAAAGTAATGATCGCTTCAGGCAATTTCTTCCTTTTAAGTACTTCCTGAAGCATGGAGACAATGGTTTTGTTTGAATGAAAGCTGTTTGATCCACCCCTCAGGATAACGGAATTCCCTGATTTAAAGGAGAGGCCGGCTGCATCAACGGTCACATTAGGCCTTGCTTCATATACAATAAGGACAACCCCCAGGGGGACCCGGATCTGTCTCAATTTCAGGCCATTAGGCCTTGTAGTCCCTGAAATGACTTCTCCTATGGGATCAGGCAGGTCAGCAATCTCCTGCAGGGATTCGGCCATCTTTACAATTCTTTTTTCATCCAGAAGCAGTCGGTCCAGCATGGCTTTGGATAATCCATCCTTTTCTGCTTTTTGATAATCCTGTCTATTGGCTTTTATAATAATATCGCCTTTTTTGATCAGCTCTTCTTTCATCAGGATCAGAATTTCGTTCTTTACTTCTGTAGAGAGGTTGGCTGCAACAGATTTGGCTTCATGACTTTTTAATACTATTTTCTCTAACTCATTCATTCCTGCAATACTCCCTATTTAAAGGATATACTGTTTAAAATCTATTTTGAATTGTAATAAAATAAAGTATAATGTCAACAATAAATAATGCTCCTGCAGGGACCGGTTAGGCAAATGAATTTCCTTGACATCAAATTAGATATTACTTTATTTGGGTTACATTATGGATATATACGAAATATTTGATTTAGGGTGTAATTTTCTATTTGAAAATATAATCAACAGCCTGGATTCCTGGGTCTTGATTGCGGATAGTGATAAGAAGATCCTCTGGGCAAATAAATCATTTTTTAAACTGATTAAGCACACAAAAAAGAGTGTTATTAATAAAAAGGCGGATTCTATCCCTTTTATTAAAAAGAGCCCTATTGATAAAATGATGAAGATCTGCATCGGGAGCAATAAAAAGAGTTCAGATGAAGTAGACATTGAAATAGGGGGTAAGAATTATTTTATTAATATCAAGATGATCCCGATTTCATTAAAAAAGATCAAGAAGAGCCTCGTACTGGTGATCATGGAGAATGTTACACAGGTCTCTTCGTTATTCCATAAGGTTAAAGAGACCCGGTCCTTCTTTGAGATGATCTTCAACGGTATCAGGGTATACAGCATATTTACGACAGGCCTTGATTTTAATATTCAGAGGTTCAATAAAGGCTCTGAGCTGCTGTTTGAATATTCGGCCACAGAAGCTGAAGGAATTTTAACGATAAAGGATCTTCTTCCGGCTGATTCCCTGGGTCAATTAAAAGAGATAATGGATGTATTGAAGGTTCTCAACCTGGTCCGTCGAGAAGTTAAAATGAAGAATAAAAAGGGTGAAGTAATTTTTGCTGACCTGACCATTACCAAGATCATTGATGAAGATCAAAAGCACATTGGATATATTTTTTTAGCTTCTGATATCACTGAACATCGGAAGCTGAAAGTGAGTATTGAAAAGCAGAATGTAGAGCTGGCCCTTCTGTATCAGGAGACACAGCGGGCTAATAAAGCAAAATCGGTCTTTTTAGCTAACATGTCTCATGAATTGCGGACACCACTGACTGCGATCCTTGGATTTTCAGAGCTGTTGATGGATGAGAAGATAGGCTCCCTGTCCGCCAAACAGAAGGATTTTATGAATGATATTCATACAAGTGGAACTCATCTTTTAAGCCTGATCAATGATGTGCTGGATCTCTCCAAGATCGAAGCAGACAGGCTGGATATAAATATTGAAGAAGTATGCCTGAATGATATTATTGATTCTGCCGAGACCTTTATCCTTCCCCAGGCGCGTAAAAAGGAGATCGATCTGATCAATGAAACCCCCAAAAAACGTGTATTCATTAAAGCGGATTCCAGCCGGTTGAAACAGGTTCTCTATAACCTCTATTCCAATTCCATAAAATTTACACCTGAAAAGGGGAAGGTGACCACAAGAGTGAAAACAGATAAAAAAAAGGCTGAAATATCGGTGATCGACACCGGAGTAGGGATCGTACCGGAACATCAGGAAATGGTCTTTGAGGAGTTTTTTCAGATAGAGTCTCCTTATACAAAGAGGTATGCTGGAACCGGCCTTGGATTGACATTAGTCAAGAGGTTTGTTGAAATGATGGATGGAACTATTTCCGTATTCAGTGAAGGTAAAAATAAAGGTGCAGCTTTTACGGTCACGCTCCCTTTGAGCTGAGCAATATTCAGATAAAGAGAATAAAATGAAACGGATAAAAATATTAATAGTAGATGATGATAAAACAATACAGAAATTAATGCAGACAGTACTGAATGAAAAAAAATTTGAGGTCTTTTCCTATCCGAGGGGGGACGGTATCATTAAAGAGATAAAGAGATTTTTTCCGGATATTGTTCTCCTCGACATTAAAATAAGCGGTATATCCGGTGTTGAGGCCATACAGATCGTAAAAGGGGAAAAAGAGATACGGAATATTCCTGTCATTGCTTTTACTTCCTATGCCATGAAAGGAGATAAAGAAAAATTCCTGAACATGGGATTCGACGGATACATCTCGAAACCGATCAATACCCGTACCGTAGAAGGTGAGATCATGGACGTCTACAATAATAACAGTAAAGTGTAATGAATCAAGCTGTCGGTATAAAAGTAAATAGAGTTTATACCCCAAATATATTGTTAAATATATTTGGGGTTGAAAAAGTAATGAAAAGGAACTAAAATGCATAAAAAACTTGAGTAGTATGAACCTGCCTGTCTGTTGCTAATCAGACAGGTAGGTAAAAAAGTAAAGTTAAATTACCAAAATGTAAAGAAAATTACATTTTGGTAATTTTTTGATCATCTCTTTTTTAAAAATAAAGGTTGACATTGCTGTTTAAACTATTTTATTTGATATCGCATTTAAGATATATAAAAAATGATACACCCGGTTAGAAGGGGTAAACAAAAACATTTTTTTAAGGAGGAGACTATGAAAGCTGGTAAAGCTATTAAACTCCCTTTTAAGATCATAGGGATCGTCATCGCGCTTATACTTTTACTTCTTATAGGTGTGAATGTATGGCTCTGTGTAAAGGGATTCCCGCCGAAAGTTAAGAATTTTGCCGTGGAGCAGATGCAGAAACAGCTGCATCGCCAGGTAAAAGTAGGAAAAGTAGGTTTATGTCTTTTAAAAGGCATTGTGATCAAGGATGTAGAGATCTCGAACAGGCCGAGTTTTAAACAGGGGCCGTTCCTGAAATGTAAAGCGATCGTTTTAAAGTATGACCTGATGCAGCTGTTGAAGAAAAAACTGATCGTAGAAAAAGCAACGATCGAAGAGCCGGAGATCTATGTCCAGAGATATATTCAGAATAAGAAGGTTGTCTTCAACTTTTCTGATTTGATCCCTCCTCTGCCGAAGAAACAGCCTGCAGCGCCTAAAGAAGAGAAAGTTGTAAAGAAGAAAGCCGTAAAACCTGTAAAGGTCAGCAAGTATGCTATCCCTGTCGATCTTCAGGTTGGCAAGGTCGGTCTTGAAAAAGCAAAGATCGAAGTTACGGATACCGCTACTGCGAAGTTTAAAGAGGTTTACATCCTCAGTGATGTGACCTTTCTTATTGAAAATATAAAACTGTATGAGAATGCTCCTGTAAAGATCACATCCGGGTTCGGGCTGAGTGTTACTGAATTCAAGGACGGACAAAAAACAGATAAGGATATTAACCTGGAAGCTGATATAAAGGGTGTGTTGACCCTGTTTGATAAAAAGGGCTGGCTGAACCCGACCGGTGTATTCGACCTGGCATTATTGAACGGTAAATTTACCGGGATCCAGGCTTATGATGAGTTGAGAAATCAGGCCAAAGACATCTCCGGTTCTGTCTCAAAATATCAGGATTCACTGGTAAAATCTTTTGAAAAAATGTCTGCAGGGGCAGATAAATTAAAGCAGGCCGGAGCCCTCGGCAGTAAAGTAAAAGGTGCTACTGATAAAGCCGGAAGCTTTGCTGAAAAGGTCGGTAACATGGATATCGGTTTTATCAAGGGTGCCCTTGAATGGAAGTTTTTAAAGAAGACACTCGAATTTGATAAAGTCAGCACAAAAGTAAAGATCGAGAATGGCAAGGTCATATCCGAGGATATTGATGCGAACGGCACAGACTTCAATGTAGTCGGTGGCGGATATGCAGCTATGGATACGACCCTTTCCTATAACTTAAGCATGCTGGGTGCAAAAAAGTACAACAAAAATGCAGCCACAAAGGCTATTGCCAACGAGGCGGGCCAGATCGAACTTCCTGTTGCGGTTAAAGGAACGACCTCAGATCCGAAATTCATCTTTAATAAAGATGAGATATTGAAAAAGATCCAGAACGGATTGAAGCAGGAGTTCATGAGTAAGTTCATGGGCAAGGGCGGCAGTCTTGATGATGTTGCCAAACAGTATTTAAACCAGTATATGGGCAAATACCTCGGTGACACTTCGAAGTATTTAAGCAAAGACGGCGCAAAAGAGGCTGTTAGTGACGTGAAGAATAAGGCCAATGAAAAAGTAGATGCTGCTAAAGCTGAAGCCCAGAAGAAAGCGGATGAAGCAAAAGCAGTAGCCGATGCGGCTAAAGCCAAAGCAGAAGCAGACGCACAGGCAGCTGTTGAAGCAGAGAAGAAGAAAGCCGAAGAAGCCGCCAAGAAAAAGGCTGAAGAAGAGGCTAAAAAGAAGTTAAAAGGTAAATTAGGATTTTAATTGTCAGTACAAATAAAAATGTAAAAAGAGCCGGCTCTAAAGGGAACCCCCTTAAGCCGGCTTTTTTTATGCTGTCAGATTATTGATATAGGCATTGGTGAATTTGAATCCTTCATCCTGCAGAAAACGTGTAAACAAGGTTACTCTCCGCATTCCTTCTGAAAAATTATATCCTTTTGTTATATCAGTTCCGGTTCCCGGATAATAGATGAACGGATTTACCTGCGCCAGCTTATTTATAAATGCTTTGTTCCTTTTAATAAGGTCCATGGTAGCATGGAAGTCATCATCTGTTTCAAACGGATAATTTAGGATCAGGCTGAGCTCAAAATTCAGGTCATTTTCTTTCAGTCTGGAGATAAATCCAGGAGCATCCTCTGTTTTAAAATTTTTCTTCATCTGTTTTAAAAGAAATGAGCTTCCTGTTTCCAGCCCGATAAAAAGATTGATGCACCCGCTTTTTTTCATCAGTTCAAAGAGCCGGTCAGGCATGTCTTTTCTTATGCTTATCTGTGCGTCCCAGATGATCTTTATTTTTTTTTGAAGGAGAAGCTTAAGTAATTTCTCTATATTAGAGAGATTCCCGTTAAAGAGGGAATCATAAAATGTGAACCATTGAATATTATTATTCTTGATATGATACCGGATCTCTTCAAGAATTTCATTTGCATCCCTTGTATAGTATTCAGGGAACTGGATCTTTTCAAAACAGAAGGAACAGTTATTATGGCATCCTCTACTGGCAATAAGAGGTAATCCATGGTTTCGATCATATTTATGAAGGTCAAACAGTTCATATTTAGGAAAGGGAAGGTGAGAGAGAATGCTTATCTGGCTGGAATAGATCGATCTTGATTTTTGGGAAGATCCTTTAATGAGGTCGATCAGTTCAATTTCTCCTTCCCCGATGATGAAATGGTCTATGAAACTGAAAGAATTGAAATAATTTCGGTTATATTTATCCAGATATGCTGTATGGGGGCCCCCGAAGATTATTTTAATTTCCGGGAACATCTTCTTTAAAGCCCGGGCATAACTGAGCGAAAAGAGAAAATTAGTTTTATAGATTGAAAATCCTGCATGAGTGATCTTTTTTTCTTTTATAAAAGAATGGACCTTGTAAAAATAAACCTTATGATCTTTTTGCGTTTTCTCATAAAAACCTTCAGTAAAATTCTGATACTGCCGAGTCCACTTCTCTTTTATTGACTTATCCTTTTTGACCATATTATAAATATCAATATTAATATCAAACAGGTATGCCGGGATGCTGTTCTTTTTAAGCTGTTCGAGTATAAACGCTACTCCCGGGAGGGGCAGTTTCGGCCATAAAGGAGGGGCTATGATCATGGCAAAAGATGTCATGGATATAATAGTACTGTGATTAAAATAAATGTCTATTAAAATTTGATGACTTTTTAAATAAAAATGTATAATATTAATATATAAAATAAATTGGAGGAAAAAATATGAGACAAGTTGTATTTCATCCCGGAGAGGATAGATATTGGGTGGCAGAATGTCCAAGCCTGCCCGGTTGTATCAGTCAGGGCAAAACAAAAGAGAAGGCTTTGGAAAATATTAAAGAAGCCATTCAGGTATATATTGATACATTAAAAGAAGATAAATTGCCTGTTCCTGAAGAAAATTTCGAAACTTATGTTATGGCGGTTTAATTGATGGGAAAATTGCCGCGAATATCCGGCCAAAAATGCATAAAGGCCTTAATAAAAGCAGGATTTTATTTTAAAAGACAAACAGGAAGCCATATTGTATTACGCAAGGATAAACCATTTAATCAACTTGTTATTCCGGATCATAAAGAATTAGATAGAGGGACTCTAAGGGCAATAATCCGACAATCCGGATTGAGTATTGATGAATTCATAAAGTTATTATAAATGATAGCTTATGCTTCATTTAGCAAAGGTGAGTATTATAAAATTTAAAATTACAGTTTTAATATATTTTTTACTTATTCCATTTTTATTACATAGTGTTAATACTGATTTAAAAAAAATTGAGTTAAATGAAGAATATATCTCAATAAATAAGAAACTATTAAAATCAGATATATGGTATGCTTTTGTTGAATCAGAATGGACTATCGGTTTGAATTTTATAAGTAATAATATTTTAGAAATAATTTCAACCGATAATGATTATAAATATATAAGTTATTCATTTTCTTATGGGAATTATAGTGTTAATAAAAATTATATAGTAATTAAAGATCAAGGAGAAAAATATATTTTTAAAATGGCAAATTTAAGGTGGAATTCCGGTGAAAAATTTGATGGTATATCACTTATTCCAAACAATTATAGAGAATTTAGCAGGGAAGATGAGAATAAAGATATATTAAATTGTTTTTTTTATCAACAACCTATAAAACAAGACTATTATGATAATTTTCTTAAAAGATTCTTGACTAAAGTACCTGAAATACGGGAGAAGGCGATAAGTATTTACAAGAATAGTAAAGGGAAAAAATTTTTAGAAATAAATATTACTGATAAGCCGAAAAAAGGGGAAAATTTTAAGTATAAAAGGAATTATTTGTATTTATATATTGGCTATACCATGGTAAATAGTTATCATTCAAATAGTTTTCAATATAAATTTATTATTCATAAAAAAAACAAAAAAATTTTATATTATGATAAACAAAAAAAAGAATATATCAATATCAATGAATGGAGAAAAAATAATAAATCCGAATTCTTCGATCAACCCAGATAATGATCAAAAATATCTATCTTGCCCCTTTTCCATAGGAATAATTTTTAATATATATAATCTATATGATTTTTTAAAGTTTTATTAGGTGAAATAATCTGAATCAAACGCAGGTGGTTTTACTTACCTGATAGGAGTACTATTTCCCCATGGAAGAGGAAATAGATACTCCCCTCGGAGCATCCCAGGAAGGGATGCGAGAATAAGGTAATAAAACAACAGCCTTTGATTTATCGGAGCCTCTCTTTCTTAATACCTTATTATATTAATAATCATGACTTATTTTTCGTTTGACAAACCTTTTATTTTATATAAAATTAGTATTTATGAAATTAAAAAATATAGCATTTGCAAAATACAGCGGGACCAGTAATGATTTTATTCTGATAGATAACCGCAAAGATATCTTAAAAGGTAAAGATATCTCAAAATTCACGATCGCTGCCTGCCGGCCCAAGAGCGGGATCGGTGCAGATGGGGTGATCCTGCTTGAAAAGAGTCGAAATGCTGATTTTAAGATGAGAATCATTAATCCGGATGCCAGTGAAGCGGAGATGTGCGGTAATGGAGCCAGGTGCGTTGCTCATTTTGCCAATGCGATCAATTTTGTCAAAAAGAAGATGACCTTTGAGACCATTGCCGGAATGATCGAAGGAGAGGTGAAATCGAAGAACATCATAAAAGTAAAATTGACCGATCCGTTCGGATTTAAGAAGGATATAAAGATCAAATATAAAGGAAAAGACCTGACAGCCCATTTTATAAATACAGGTGTGCCTCATACAGTGCTTTTTGTGAGTAACCTAGAGAAGGCGGATGTCTTTAATATCGGGCGGTTTATCCGCTATCATAAGCTCTTCCAGAAAGCAGGAACAAATGTGAATTTTGTACAGGTAACGGACAGACACAATATCATTGTCAGGACTTATGAGCGGGGAGTGGAGAATGAGACATTGGCATGCGGAACAGGTATGACCGCTTCTTCATTGATCAGTTCCGTCATTAAAAAAACCGTCTCTCCTGTTCGGGTAAAAGCTCGAAGCGGGGAATATGTAAGTGTCTATTTTAATTGTGATGAGAAGGGTAATTTCAGCCGGGTTTATCTTGAAGGGGAAGTCCTTCCTGTCTTTTCAGGAATTACACGGTTCAACGGTAAAAATATATTGGTGGAGTGATCAGATATGATTAAAAACAGTAAGAATAAATTTTTAGAGCAGATCGGAGACTTTAACGGGAAGAATGTCCTTGTTATAGGGGATATAATGCTGGATGAATATATCTGGGGAAGTGTGGAGCGTATTTCACCTGAAGCACCTGTCCCGGTCGTATTCGTTGAGAAAGAGACAAGGATACCGGGTGGAGCTACCAATGTCGTGAACAACCTGGTGGGACTGGGTGCTAAAGTTTATATCAGCGGAATAATCGGGAATGATGACACGGGAAGTTATATCAGGAAGTATTTTAATAAAAAGAATGTAGAACTCTCCGGCCTGGTGGTCAGTTATGACAGGCCTACTACTTTGAAAACAAGGATCATTGCCCATAATCAGCAGGTGGTCCGTGTGGATAAGGAATCTTCTGAACCGGTTAATAAACCTTTGATCAATGAGATGATCGCTTATGTAAAAAAGGTCATAAGCCGGATCGATGGGATCATTATATCAGATTATGGGAAGGGTGTAATTGTGCCGGACCTTATTGAAAAGGTGATCACTATCGCTAATGAGAATAAGAAGGTCATCGCAGTGGACCCTAAGATCGAACATTTCTTCCAGTACAAGAATGTGACATTGATCACACCCAATCATTTTGAAACTGAGAGGGCCCTGAATATCAGGATCAAAGATCAGAATGATATAAATAATGCCGGTAAAGAGATCCTGAAGCAGCTGAACCTGCAGTCTTTGTTCATTACTCAGTCAAAAGAGGGTATGACGGTTTTTCAAAAAGGAAAACCGCCGGCCCATATCCCTACCCACGCTAAAAAAGTTTATGATGTCACAGGTGCGGGAGATACTGTCATAAGTACCGCTTTAATGGCGCTGGTCTCTTCGTTCAGTTTTGAAGAGGCAGCTATGCTTTCCAATTATGCGGCAGGTATTGTTGTAGGTGAAGTAGGGACAACGGTTATTACTTTAAAAAAGTTGAAAGAAGCATTGAAATCAGAATAGAGGAGGTCTCTACAGTATTCCCCAGTTGGCTTTTTCATGTCCGATGCTGGTGGGCATATTGTGACCCGGATAGACCTTCAGATTATCTTCAAGTTTAAATAGCTTTTCTGTTATAGATCTTATCAATTGATCCTCATCACCACCCGGTAGATCGGTCCTTCCCCTTGAATCAGCAAATAATGTATCACCGGAAATAAGGAAATCTTTTCCTTTTATACAGATCCCGCCCGGGGTATGGCCTGGAGTATGAATAACTTTCAGTTCTTCCCCTTCAAATTGTATGATCTGTCCATCCTTCAGGTATCTTTCAATGGTGAAGGAGTCTACTTTGATCCCGAAAGTGGCGGATAAGTTGTTAAAACTTGAAGATAAGAGTTCTTTTTCATCTTTATGAATAAAGACCCCGATATGGTAATAAGAAGAGATGGCTTTTGTATCTTTAATATGGTCTACGTGTCCGTGAGTTAATATGATATACTCCGGCTTTAATTTGTTTTTGTCCAGAACAGACCGTATCCTTTCCCATTCATCTCCCGGATCAACAATGATCGCTTTACTGTTT
>JAHITG010000209.1 GCA_018817865.1 Spirochaetota bacterium | reverse complement strand
CTAAGCCAGCCTTTTAAAACCATACAAAAAGCAGCGGATGTTATGAGTACAAATGTCACAGTAGCCAGCTGTTATATTTTTCCTGGAAATTATTCCGAACAGGTAGAAATATATTCCAATAAAAATAATGGATACATGGTGTTCCTGGCTTTATCCAACAACAAGCCAAAACCTGTTTTATCAGGAGCATCATACACGAATTACGGTTTTCATATAACCAATACAAGTAAAGTCATTGTCCGCGATCTTGTTATAAAACTTTTTGCACATAGCGGTATATATATAACAGGAGCTTCAACAAATAACCATTTCATAAAAAATACGATATATTCGAATAACACAAATGGTATATTCATTAATTCTGAAGAGTCGGACGGTAATTATATTCTAACGAATAATATTTACGGGCCTGATCAGGTTTATGGCATTAAGATCAGTGATGGGGACAGTAATACCATAGCATCCAATCAAATCCATAATCATGATGATTATGGAATTTATATATTTGGGAATCCTTCTTATACACACATCTTAAACAATTCTTTTTATTCCAATATGAATTACGGGTTGTATGTAGAAGATGCAAAACATGCTGATATATTATCAAATATGTTCTGGGGGGAGAATCAGAATTATGGTATATACCTGATCGATACAGGATCTGATCAGATCAAATATAATCAATTCTTTAATCAAACAACAGGTATTTTTTATAATGGGTCACCATCGAGTAATTATATCGTTAAAAATGATTTTTATTTTAACACCAACAGCATTGTATTTGGTTCAGGCGGAATAGATGATAATTTTATTTTAAGTAACTATATAAGAGGGCAAGACTCCACTGTAGGAATTGACCTGGGTGATTCGGATAATAATACAGTAAGATCAAATATAATCAGTTATAATAATTATGGAATTCTCATTAATGGAGCGGGAACAAATAATGTCATTTCAAAAAATATTGTCTGCTCAAATGGTTATGGCATATTTATTGATGTTGGTGGCGGTGATAATAATTACATCTTATCAAACCACCTCTGGGGGTCAAATCAGACCGGTATCTATATTAATGATGGAGACGGTAATGAAATTACTTTTAATCAGATCCATCATCAATCCAATGGTATTTATTTATATTCCGGCAACAATCAGAAGATATATCGTAATTTGATCTATAATAATAATAATTACGGTATTCGTATACTGGGCGGATGCACTAATATAAAAATTATTAACAATACTATTTTTAACAGTATGAATGATCATGGAGTATCGTGGGAAAACACATCTTCCGGTACCATGTACAATAATATTATCCTGTCCAATGGCGATGGAGATGATTACGGGATATCACGAACATCAACGGGATCAGTCTTTGCAGCATATAATTGTATCTATGGTAATAAAAATGGAGAGACTAACGGAGGGCTGACATGGGGAAATGGTAATATATTTGCCGATCCCATGATCGATACTGTATTGACATTTATGATAACATCAGCAACAAGCTCTGCTGTTGACAGCGGTACCAATATTCCCGGGGTTACAGATGGATTTTTGGGATCCGGGCCAGATATGGGGTGGAGAGAAGGGATTTATCAGGGTACGGGGCTTTTCCTGTTATTCGTCTTTCCTGATAAAGAAGAAGGGCAATACATTGGAGATCTAAACTTAAAAATGACAGTTTATAAGGATATCCTTAAACAGGAGATATCACCTGATGCTGCTATTATGGTTACTGTTTTTCGAAATGATATTCTGTCCCGGTCCCTCTCGGATAAAGGGACTCTTAATATAGCACTTTCTGCCGGGGCAAAATACAGACTTGACTATTATGCTGAAGAAGGTAATAACACCAGTGCTTTCGAAAAAGCAGAATATATTGTATTAAAGGAGACAGAGGAAGATCTGCTTGTCTATCCTACTGTTGTGAATATTGATGAAGGGAAAACAATAACCATATTGCTAAAAGAGAAGAAGAGTAATGCAGATATAAAAATATATACATTAAGAGGAGATATGGTAAAAGAGATAATTGGAGCGGATTTCAGCACGGGATCTTATAAATGGGATACACAAAAGCTGCAATCTTTACCTGCAGGCCCGTACATATTAAGGATAGAAGATAAAAAATCGTTACTATTGTTTGTAAAATGAAAGAGATGAAAAAAAGTATAATTATAATTATGATATTGTGCTGTATCGCTAATAGTATTAAAGCATCAATATTATTAGACTTTCCTCATTATAACAGCCGTCTGTACGGAAGTGCGGAATCCCTGCTGGTAGAAAAAGGAGACCTTAATAATATTGAGATTTTTCCTGCCAGCATCAGTTCTATCCAGGGACAGGCATTGAGTATGGGCTATATAAAATGGAGTGATATAGTAAATATAATGCGGATAGGATATGGCCATAATCTCAAAAATATAGGTGTCATAGGAGGAAGTATTAATTTTGGTACTTTACAGGAAACAAAGAATTATGATGAGTATGGGAATATATTGGGAAATTTAAAGGTCAGTGATGTTTTATTAAATATAGGATATGGAAAAGAAATAAGTAAAAATGTTCAGGCAGGATTAAACATAAAATATTTAAATATGAACCTTGATGGATACAGGAGCAGTTGGATCGGAGCCGGCCTTTCAGGACTTATATCTTTTAACCTGCCGGGAATAAATTTAAAGGGGAGTGAGAATTTCAATTTAGGTCTGGGAATACAGGATATAAATCTGGTAAAAGCAAAATTTATTAACCAGGATTCAGAATATCCTGTCAGGATCTACGGAGGATTTACTTATAAATTTTTAAGAACAGGTCAAGTTGAAACAAAGATCGGAACAACATATACTTTTTTGACCGAGTATAAACAGCATTATATCTCTTCAGGACTGGAATTCGGATTTAACAGATTAATATTTATAAGATACGGGTATTACTTACTGGGCCGGTACTCCGACAAAATGGCTTTCGGGTGCGGAATAGGAAAAGACAAACTTGTTAGAATGAAATGGTTCGGAGAAACCGGGTTTAAGTTTGATTACAGCTTCTCTCTTTTAAAAGAGGGAACAGCCCATTATATTCAACTGGGTCTGCTTTTTATGCCGGGCGGTAAATATAAGAAAATTAAAGATAATGAAGAGAAGAATATAATTATTGAAGAGGATGAAGAGAGGATTTTATTTGATATCAGGGAGAATAATAAAAAATTATTTATGAATAAAAAAGGAGAACTTGGTAATAATGGAAAAGAAGTGATAAACGAAATATCAAAGTTAATGAAAAATGAGGATTATAAAAGAGTTGCTATAATAATATATACAGAAAAGAGTAAAGCACAAAATAAAGAACTGTCAGAAACAAGAATAAAAAGCATAACCCGGTATCTGGTTGATTCGGAGATAGATAAAAAGAGGATATCACATAAGATATACGACAGGGCAGATATGGAAGAGGATAAAATTCTTAAGGATGATTTTAAATATGAAATTTTACTCATACGCTGGAAGAATGATGAAGAAAAAGAGAGATTTAAATATTATTATTTTAACGGGTATGATGCTTATATAAAGGGAGGGTATGAACTGGCAATAACCGAATGGGGAAAGGCCTTACAGATAGATCCGGATAATGACGAATTGATAATGCAGTTTCAAAAAGCCCAGAAGGCAATAAAAGCTGAAGATGGCAGGAAAGCACCAATTTCTGTAAATGTTGAAACAGATAAGGAGATCCTTGAAAAGAGACAGTTGAAGAATATAACTGCCATAGTCTTCAATTATCAGAATAAGGGAGATTCTAAAAAATGGGAATTTTTAAGAGAAACAATACCTGATTCTATCCGTTCCAGTCTGGATGATTATAATTTTATTAGGATCATCAATAAAAGTAAAGTAGAAACTTCTATATCCGGATCAGGAATAAAGATAAGTGAAATGTATGAAAAAAAGACCATGCAGACTATCGGAAGAGAATTAAAAGCAAATGTGATCATTAAAGGCAGTTTTACCGAGATCAATCGAAAATTACAGATCAAGACAGAAATATGGGATCTGAGGACCGGTTCAGAATCTGCTGTCATTAAAGTGGTTGGCGAAGTAGGGGCTAATATGTTTGATTTAATGGATAAAACAGTTGAGTCCATTATAACAGTGCTGCGTAAATATCAAAAGTAAAAAGAGATCAGATCTTCACGGGTTTGCTTCATTAGTATTAAAAGTATTAAAAATAAAAAACAAAAATTCCAATTTTTTAGTATAAGGTGTATAATATGATAGAAATAATATTTTACACCGGTAGAACAAGAATTAATTAAAAACAAATTGGGTATTAATCATTATGCCATTAATTTAAAAGTAAAGTTTTAAATTTCGGGTTCCTTTACTTATTGGACTTATAGATCCGGTTATAAAGGGGCCATATTATTAAGGTGGTATAATTTATGAAAATTATTATTTTATTTCTAATGCTATTATTGTCCGGGAGGCAGGGATTTGGTTATCCCCTTTCAGGGGGTGATAAAAGCATTGTCCAGGATGTTAAAGCCTCTGGTGGTGGCAGAAGAAAAAGCTCTTCTTCCTTTGTTTTAGCAGATAACGTGGTGGGTCAGCCGGGTATAATTGGTTTTTCAAGCCATTCCGGAGAGGATCTGTCTCATGGATATCTGGGAGCAGGTAAAGAAGGACAGCCGGTCTTTTATATTAAATCCATTATTCTTTATCCGGAACATCTTACTTTTATCAATCGGGTAGGCGTGATAGAGGGGAGAGCACAATCTCCTGTCAGCCTTAATCCGGAGAAGATCTGTCTTGTGCGTTTATCCGATAATAAATACTTTAATGGTATTGATTGGACATCTCAGGAAGTATGGCTGACATGCCAGGGGGGAGCAGACTGGTTTTATGAAGTAAGGGACAGGGATGTTTTTGAATATGGTAATCAATATAAGATTAGTGCCATGGCTGTTGATGTTACCGAAGCATTTGAGAGTGATTATCCCAGTGTAAACTTTACATATGTTTTTTCAACAGATTTTAAACAATCTTTGGCAGCTTATCCCAATCCATTCTTTCCTACTTATGGAAACACAGCAGGAAATACTGTTACTATCGAATATTTTCTCCAGCAATCAGTTGAAACAAGGATATATATATATGCCATTAACGGAGAACTGGTCAGAGAATGGAAGGGTGAAGAATATAATACAATCGGCTTGCACCGGTTTCAGTGGGACGGAAAGAATAAACATAATGTAATTGTGGGAAGCGGTATTTATATGCTGGTAGTAAAATCCGGATCAAAAAATTCCATGGATAAAATTGCAATTATAAGGTGATAAAATGTATTATTATATCCATCACATATCAAAGGGTATTATTAAAAAAAGGATGTTTTACATAAACAATATAGAAATCCATTTAAAATATAGGGAGGTTTTAAATGAAAAAAATCATATTTTATTTAATCATCATATTCTTTTTATTTAGTGGAGAGATATGGGCAGATGTCCCTCATCTGATCAACTATCAGGGGAAACTATTGCAGAATGATGCTCCTGCTAATGGCCACCATAGTATCATATTCAGATTGTATCCTCAAGCTGCAGGCGGAGCACAAGAATGGGAATCATCACCTCAATCAATTCATGTAACGAACGGACTTTTTTCAGCGTACATCGGTGATGAAACAGCAGCATTTACCAACATGGACTGGTCATCAGGAGCTAAATGGCTTGAAGTGATCATAGATGGCGATGTGCTTTCTCCTCGTGAGAGATTAACCAGTGTAGCTTATTCTCTGTTGACGAAAAAAGCAGAATTTTCTCTATTTGCGAAAGAAGCAGAAAGAGTAGGATGGAGTGGTATAACAAATATACCAGCTGGATTTGCAGATGGAATAGATAACACAAGTGATGCCCCGGCAGGAGGAGATTTAACAGGGACTTTTCCTAATCCAACTATTGGTGACGGCAAAGTAAACAGTATAAAAATTGAGGATGGAAGTATTGGAAAAGTAGACGTTGCAAATGAAATTAAAAACTATTTAGTTCCCATAGGCACAATTGTTATGTGGTCAGGCTCTTTCAATAATATTCCAGGTGGCTGGGCTTTATGTGATGGATCGGGTGGAACACCCGACTTAAGAGATAGATTTATTTATGGTGTAAATGCGGGTTACGGGCCAGGTAATAATGGAGATATCAATACCACAGGTGGCAATTCGTCCCATATCCATACCTATTCTTCTGTTCCCATTCATAATCATGGTGTTTCCGTTGGTTGGAATAACAATCAAGCACCAACTCGATATCCAGTCGGTGGTGTGCAAGTTAGAAGGGGAATAGAACATGAAAGTGGTACAGATGATAATGAAGGGTATTGTGATAATCAATCACCTGCCAGTCTATCCGTTACTGTTAATCACTCCGGTTCCCCTGTTTGTATAACAGGTGAGGCCAATCATACTCCTTCTTATTATAAGTTAGCTTTTATTATAAAATTATAAGTGTTATACAGAAAAATAGTACCTTCTATGAAAATTTAAAGATAAGCTGCTTTTTTAAAATGGAGGGACCGGTTATTCCTGTTTTAACCGGACAGTAGAGATATTTGATAAAAGATAGAGCAAAAGATGCTTTTGTAGTGAACCCAATACAGTGTCAAGGATGCATTCCAATGTATTTTATAAGAATATATACAACAGGTATTTCCTGAATAATGTTCAAAACAAAAAATTCCAATTTCTTAGTATAAGGTGTATAATATTGTATTAGGGAGGATTAAGTAAGTTGAAAGGAAAAATCAATGGAAAAGATTGATCAATTGATCGACAGGTTGGATAAAACTGAAGTAGAGATCCCGGATGCTGTTTACGAGAATATACAGCAGGGGATAAGATCCATACGCAGACAGAGAAAGAGGAGGATATTCCCACAGATAAGCCGGAAAGTGTATCTGCGGTATGCCCTCACCTTTTCGATACTTTTAATAACAGGGATCACATATTTTTATTCATCAAGGGTTTCAGTAACGGTTATTCAAAAGAAGGGATATATGATAATGGTCAAGGATAAGGGAAGCCGGGAGAGATTAATAGACGGGAGGATCCGCAGCTTTTCTGACAGAAAACTGGAGACAGGAAGAGACAGCAGTATACTTCTGCAATACGGGAAGTATTTGACAGTGGAACTGAGGGGAGAGAATCAGATAAAGACAGGAAGGATAAAGAGGCTGTTCGGGTATGAAAGGTATGAGTTTTATCTGAGTAAAGGAGATCAGACCTATACGATCGTGCACGGTGATCCGCAATTATTCATATTAACGGAAGAAGTAGAGTTAAGGCATATCGGCACAAGATTTGATATTTCAGCAGACATGAGAGGGACCTGCATAAAAGTACTGGAAGGGGAAGTAGCCATAAAGAGGAATATTAAGAATAAGGGAAAAATAGTGATGTTTCAATATGAGAAGGGAAGTTATGAGAAAGAATTAAAGAGCATAATGAATAAGGAAGTGAAGATCAAGAGGGGAGAGGCTGTGGGCATCGGGAGAGAAACAGATAAAGAGATAGAGAGGATCATTGATGAAGTTATCAGTGAGAAAAAGAGAGTTAATGAAGAAATAATGAACAGGATCAGAAGAAAGATGGTAATAGAAAAGAAGACAGAGGGGATGTCAGGAAACTGGGAATATGACACAGGAAGTGCGATATGGGCAGCGCCGGTTTTATACAAAGGAGATCTCTATTTCGGGACAGAGGACGGATATATACAGTCGATAACAGAGGGAGGCAGGTTAAACTGGAGAAAGAAGGCAGGAGTATCATTTTTAAATAAAGGGATCATATATAACAGGAAGTATTATGTCATAGACAGCAAAGGGGTATTATTCGGGATTAACATCAATACGGGAAATATGATCTGGAAGAAGCAGGTGGGACAGATGATGTATTCCACGCCAAAAGTAGGATATGAGAAATTATTCATAGCAACGACATCCGGGAAACTGACAGCACTGGACCCTCATACAGGAGAAGTGACGTGGAAGAAGCAATTGGCAAGCGGCATATTCTGTGAGCCGATCATAAAGAGGGACAGGATATATTTCGGGAGTGAAGACGGGACAGTTTGTTGTATCAACTGGTTTAATTCGAAAGTTGAATGGACCATAGCTTCAGAAAGCAGGATGGCTGTATCATCACCGATCATAGATGAAGAGAAGATGTATGTAGGGAACAATAAGGGAATTCTGTCAGTTATAGATATTGGGACAGGAAAGATATTATGGAAAAAGGAATTAGGGGATAAGATCCTGTCACAGCCGGTGATAACAGGGGGAGACCTTTTTGCAGTTACATCAGGGGGGAGGATATACTGCATGGACCTGAAGGGGAATATAAAGTGGGAACTGGATATAAGAGAAAAAGTTGAGACATCGTTTGTGACAGCAAACGGAAAAATGATAATACCGGGGAGGAAGGGGAAGGTCTATGTGATAGACACAAGGAAAGCAGGAATAGAGAGGATAATAAGAGTGGCGGGAGAGATCGTGAGTGCTCCGGTCGTAAGGGGAGGGTCCATCTATATAACCACCTTGAAAGGGAAGATATACAAATTTCCCGCCACCCAGGTTCGGGATAGGACTGCTATTAAAACTTTAAATTAATTATTCATATAATAATATTTTCCAGTTTTTTAATAAGCGGTGTATAATTATATAAAAAGAGGTGTATATATAAAGAATAAAGAAGGTGAAAATTATGGGAAAAAAGAGAGAAGATTATATAATAAAAATCAGCGGAGATTTTGATATTAATACCTTTCATAGGTTGAAAACATTAAAAAAGAGTATATTTGGTGCAATACATAATAATAAAAAAAGATTAATTATAGATATGGGAAAAGTCACGTATATAGATTCATCAGGAATTGGCTTGCTTTTTATGGCTAAAGAAAAGATTTATAAAT
>JAHITG010000208.1 GCA_018817865.1 Spirochaetota bacterium | reverse complement strand
CCTTCTGGTCTCTCTTTATGGACTCTTGATGCTCTATAATGCTATAGTTCAGTCCCTGAAAGGAAAAGAACCAACAGTTAAGATCATTGCCATTGTTCTTACCGTAATAGTAATATTTGGCAGTATCAGCTCAATGGTAGCATACAAATCCGTATCTTCCGTTACAAAAGGTGTAATGAAGGATATGAAGGACTGGGAAAAAAATTCTGAAAAAGCTACTGAGCTTATGAAAAAATATATGAAGGAATACAAGGAAGAAGAGAAAGAATAAAAAAAATTATAAAGAACTTATGGCCGGTTGGAGTTTAGGGTTGCTTCAGCCGGCTTTTTTTATTTTATGGCAGGGTTTTTTTTAGAAATTGGGCCGTATAGGAGCTTTTATTCTTTATGATCTCTTCCGGAGTTCCTTCAGCTACGATCATCCCCCCCTTATCTCCACCTTCAGGGCCAAGGTCTATTACATGATCTGCTACTTTTATTACATCCAGATTATGTTCAATGACGATAACAGTGTTCCGGTTCTCTACAAACCGTATCAGGACATCCAGCAGTTTTTTAACATCATCAAAATGAAGACCCGTAGTAGGTTCATCCAGTATATATAATGTTTTTCCTGTACTCTTTTTGCTCAGCTCTGATGCCAATTTGATCCTTTGAGCTTCTCCTCCTGATAATGTCGTTGCAGCCTGCCCCAGCCGGATATATCCGAGGCCGACTTCCTGTAGCGTTGTAAGTTTTTTATTTATTGATGGAACATTTTCAAAGAACTGTAATGCTTCATGAACTGTCATTTCAAGGATTTCAGCAATGTTTTTATTTTTGTACAGGACCTGGAGGGTCTCCCTGTTAAACCTCTTACTGTTACATTCATCGCATTTGATGTAAATATCAGGAAGAAAATGCATTTCGATCTTTATCATTCCCTGGCCTTCGCATTTTTCACACCTTCCGCCTTTTACATTAAAGCTGAATCGTCCCGGCTTATACCCCCTCAGTCTGGCATCGGGTAATTTTGCAAAGAGGTCTCTTATGAATGTAAAGGTTCCCGTATACGTTACGGGATTGGATCGGGGTGTCCTGCCGATCGGTGACTGGTCAATATCGATCACTTTATCCAGATACTCCCAGCCATTTATATTTTTATGATGCCCGCCTCTTTTTCTTGCCCTGTTCAGCTTCCGTGCAAGTTCGGGAAAAAGGATCTCATTTAAAAGTGTGCTTTTTCCCGAGCCGGAAACTCCTGTAATGCAGATGAACTTTCCTAACGGGAATGATACGTCTAAATTTTTAAGGTTGTACATGGATGCCCCTGATAATACAAGGTTTTTTCCCGTACCCGGTCTTCTTGTTTTCGGGATAGCGATCGTTAACTCTTTTTTCAGATATTTTCCGGTCAGGGATCTGGGATTTTTCATGATCTCTTCGGGTGTACCGGTTGCCACGATATGCCCGCCATTTTCACCTGCACCGGGGCCAAGGTCCACTACAAAATCAGCAGTTCTGATCGTCTCTTCATCATGTTCGATAACGATCAGGGTGTTCCCGATCTCATTCAGATGGCGGAGGGTTTCAAGCAGTCGTTTGTTATCCCTTTGATGAAGCCCTATACTGGGTTCATCCAGAACATACAGAACACCTACCAGGCCTGATCCTACCTGAGTGGCCAGGCGGATCCTTTGAGCCTCACCACCGGATAAAGAACCTGATTCCCTGTCCAGGGTCAGATAATCAAGGCCTACATTTATCAGGAATTTTAATCTTTCTTTGATCTCTTTAAAGATATCTTTTGCGATCAGCTCATCTGTCTTTGACAGTTTGAGCTCTTCAAAAAATTTATAACAGGTATTAACGCTCATATGAGTAATATCCATGATCGATAATTTATTGATCTTAACGGACAGGATCTCTTTTTTTAACCTGTCACCATTACATGAAGGACACGGTTTGGTGGACATATATTTTCCTATCTCATCCCGCATTTGCTCCGACTGGGTCTCTTTATATCTTCTCTTAAGAATATTAACAACTCCCTCAAAGGTTGCATCATAGCTTCCGGTGAACCTTTCATTCTTATAGTCAAAATGTATCCGGTCATGTCCCGATCCGTATAGAATGACATGCTGTGTTTTTTCCGGCAGATTCTTGAAGGGGGTATTAAGATTGAAATTATATTTTTTTGATAATGCATTAAAGGTCTGGAAGAAATAATTTCTTCCCTGAATATTGAAAAAATTGATCGCTCCATCCATTATGGATAGTTCTTTATCCGGTATTACCATATCGGGATCCAGCTCGATCGTCTTGCCTAACCCGCTGCAGGTAGGACAGGCACCATAGGGGCTGTTGAATGAGAACGACCTGGGAGATATCTCCGAAAGGCTGATATTGCAGTCGATACAGGATAATTTTTGTGAAAAGATCCTCTCCTCTTTTTCATCCTGGATAATAACCATCCCGTTCCCGAAATGAAGAGCTGTTTCAATGGAATCAGCGATCCTTTTATCGATACCTTTTTTTATGATCATTCGGTCAATGACGATCTCAATATTATGTTTAGTATTCTTATTTAAGGAAGGTATCTTGTCTTCATTTAAATTATAGATATCATTGTCTATTCGGATCCTTGTAAAACCCTCTTTTTCAGTCTCTTCAATTAGATGTTTGTATTCCCCCTTCCTTCCTCTTACGAGAGGAGCCATGATGAAGACCTTTGTTCCCACAGGATATTCCATCACCGAATGAATGATCTTAGATGATGTCTGAGATGTAATAGGTTTTCCGCATTCCGGACAAAAAGGTT